>JBAZLW010000030.1:0-16083 GCA_041650095.1 Hydrogenophilaceae bacterium
GCTCGGTCCGGACATGATCCGGTGGAGCGGCGGCCGCGAAACGGGTAGGCTTGGCCCCGACGGCGTCATTGCGCCCCCTGGACAGATATTGGCAACAGCATGAAAAACATAGGAAAAGTCGGCTTCGTCTCGTTGGGATGCCCGAAGAACACCTTCGACTCCGAGCGCATCCTGACCCAGCTGCGCGCCGAGGGTTACCTGATCGTGCCGACCTACGACGACGCCGACCTGGTGGTGGTCAACACCTGCGGCTTCATCGACGAAGCGGTGGCCGAGAGCCTGGACACCATCGGCGAGGCCCTGCGCGAGAACGGCAAGGTGATCGTCACCGGTTGCCTGGGCGCGCGCGAGTCGGTGATCAAGCAGGCCCACCCAAGCGTGCTGGCGGTGACCGGCCCGCACGCCACCGAGGAGGTCATGGCGGCGGTGCACCAGCACCTGGACAGGCCGCACGACCCCTATACCGACCTGATCCCGCCCGGCGGCCTCAAGCTGACGCCGCGCCACTACGCCTGGCTGAAGATCTCCGAGGGCTGCAACCACCGCTGCAGCTTCTGCATCATCCCCAGCCTGCGCGGCGACTTGGTCTCCCGGCCGATCGGCGAGGTGCTCTCGGAAGCGGAGGCGCTGGCCAAGGCCGGCGTGAAGGAACTCTTGATCATCTCCCAGGACACCTCGGCCTACGGCGTCGACCTGAAGTACCGCACCGGCTTTTTCAACGGCCGCCCGGTGAAGACCCGGATGAAGGAACTGGTCGAGGAACTGGCCAAGCTGGGGGTCTGGGTGCGCCTGCACTATGTCTACCCCTATCCCAGCGTCGACGAGGTCATCCCGCTGATGGCCGAGGGCAAGCTGCTGCCCTACCTCGACGTGCCCTTCCAGCACGCCAGCCCGCGCATCCTCAAGGCCATGAAGCGGCCGGGCGACATCGAGCATACCCTGCGCCGGATCGAGCGCTGGCGCGAGATGTGCCCCGACCTGGTGATCCGCAGCACCTTCATCGTCGGCTTCCCCGGCGAGACCGAGGACGATTTCGACGACCTGCTCGACTTCCTGGAGACGGCCCAGTTGGACCGGGTCGGCGCCTTCGCCTATTCGCCGGTCGAGGGCGCGGCGGCCAACGCCTTGCCCGATCAGGTCGACGAGGACGTCAAGCAGGATCGCCTGGCCCGGTTCATGGACGTCCAGGCCGACATCAGTGCCGCCAAGCTGCGCCGGCGCGTCGGCTCCGAGATGACCGTGCTGGTCGACGAGGCCGCCGGCGGCCGCGCCGTGGCGCGCAGTTATGCCGACGCCCCGGAGATCGACGGCGTGGTGCACATCGCCCAGGGCCGCGGACTCAAGCCAGGGGATCGGGTAAGGGTTAAAATCACCCGATCTGACGATTACGATCTATGGGGCAAGCCGGTATGAGTGATGCAACAGTCTGGAAACCGCATGTGGTGGTCGCTGCCGTGGTCGAACAGGACGGCCGCTTTCTGCTGGTCGAGGAGCAGACCGACTGCGGCATCCTGTTCAACCAGCCGGCCGGCCATCTGGAGGAGGGCGAGTCGCTGCTGGCAGCGGTGCGCCGCGAGATGTTCGAGGAGACGGCCCACCACTTCGAACCCAACGGACTGCTGGGCATCTACCACTGGCGCCATCCGACCAAGGACCGCACCTACCTGCGCTTCGCCTTCACCGGCGTGGTGACCGGCTACGACCCGACCGCCGCGCTCGATACCGGCATCCTGCGCGCGGTCTGGATGACCCCCGAGGAGATCGCCGAGTCGCGCATGCGCCACCGCAGTCCCTTCGTCGACCAGTGCGTCGCCGACTACCTGTCCGGCCGCCGATTCCCGCTCGACCTGATCAACGAATTCCCGCTCCTGCAGTGAGCCGTATCGTCGTCGGCCTGTCCGGCGGGGTCGATTCCGCCGTCACCGCCTGGCTGTTGAAACGCCAGGGCCACGAGGTGGTCGGCGTGTTCATGAAGAACTGGGAGGCCGACGACCTGGAGGAGGACTGCCCGATTGCCCAGGACTACCGGGACGTCCTGGCCGTGGGCGAGGTGCTCGGCATCGAGGTCGAACTGGTCAATTTCGCCCGCGAATACCAGGATCGCGTGTTCGCCTACTTTCTGGCCGAATACCGCGCTGGCCGCACGCCCAATCCGGACGTGCTGTGCAATGCCGAGATCAAGTTCAAGGCCTTCCTCGACCATGCCGTCGGCCTGAAGGCCGACCACCTCGCCACCGGCCATTACGCCCGTCTCGACGGCGATTGCCCGAACCGCCGTCTGCTCAAGGCGGTCGACGCCAACAAGGACCAGAGCTACTTCCTCTACCGCCTGAACCAGCACCAGATCGAAAAGGCCCTGTTTCCCCTCGGCGGCCTGGAGAAGCCGGAGGTACGCCGGCTCGCCCGCGAGGCCAGGCTGCCGGTGGCGGCGAAGAAGGACAGCACCGGCATCTGCTTCATCGGTGAACGGCCGTTCCGGGAATTCCTGCAACGCTTCATGCCGATCCAGCCAGGCGCCATGCGTACGCCGGAGGGCCGGGTGGTTGGCCGGCACCAGGGCCTGATGTATTACACCCTGGGCCAGCGCCAGGGGCTCGGCATCGGCGGCGTCAAGGGTGCCGAGGAGGGCGTGCCCTGGTTCGTCGCCGGAAAGGACATGGCGGCCAACGAACTGATCGTGGTGCAGGGTCACGAACACCCGCTGCTGTTGTCGGAGCGTCTCGAGGCCGGCGACCTCAGCTGGGTCGGCCCCGCCCCCGAGGTCGGCCGCCGTTACACCGCCAAGACCCGCTACCGCCAGGAGGACGCCGGCTGCACGGTCGAGCGCCTGGCCGACGGCCGCCTCGGCCTCGTCTTCGAGCAGCCGCAATGGGCGGTCACGCCCGGCCAGTCGGTGGTGATCTACGACGGCGAGGTCTGTCTCGGCGGCGGCGTGATCAGCTGATTTTTTTCACCACCATTCGAAAGTACACTATGACTACCATCCCGGCCTGCCCGATCTGCGGCATGGAAAACACCTATCCCGACGGCGACAACTACATCTGCCCGGACTGCGGCCATGAATGGCCCCAGGCCGGCGTCGCCCAGCCGGACGAGGACGCTGCCGTGATCAAGGATGCCAACGGCGCCGTGCTGGCCGACGGCGATGCCGTGGTACTGATCAAGGATCTCAAGGTCAAGGGTTCGTCGATCACCCTGAAGCAGGGCACCAAGGTCAAGAGCATCCGCCTGGTCGGCGGCGACCACGAGGTCGACTGCAAGATGGATGCCGGCAGCTTCATGCTGAAGGCCTGCTTCCTGAAGAAGGTCTGAGCCGGCCTGCCTACTCCGGGATGCTGTCCATGTACCCGCGTGCCGCCGCCATCACCGCCTGCCCGGTGGCGGTAAGCCGGCCGTGTTCGCGGACGACCTGATAGCCGGCCTCGAAGTTTTTCCGGTCCAGTTGGCGGGCAGATTCCGCGCTGGCCAGGGCACCGTCATCCAGGCGGCCGGATTCGATCAGGCGCGACATGGCCCAATGCATGCGTGCCGAGACGTAGGTGGCATGGTAGATGCCGTCCATGGGGCGCGGATCGGGCCGCAGCGGCGAGGCATATAACTCGTCGTCCTCGTTCTCGACCAGGGCCTCGTCGAGGGCATAGCCGAACAGCAGGCTGTGGCCGCTTTCGTGGGCCAGGACCTCGATCAGGGCGACGTCGGTCTGATGCGAGGCGGCGTTGAGGAACAGGCCACCCCAGAGCATGTACGAGGAGCCGCCGTCGAATTGCAGTTTGGCGGCGGGGTCGCCCACCACCATGCAGACCTCGCTCACCAGGGCGTCGAACTCGGCGGCCAGTTCGGGAATGGTCGCCACCAGCAGGTGGTGGCCACGTTCGAAGCGGGTGCGGAAATCATGGGCTGTGGCCGTGGAGGGCGGGATCATCGCGAACGAGGTGTACGGGTCGCTGTCCATCAAGGCGGCATAGCGCGCCGAATGGCCGGCGATCTCCGGGCCGTCCAGGGCCACCAGGCGGAAGCGGCCGTCGATCGGCGTCTCCCTGGCAAGGATATCGAACAGTTTTTCGGCCTCCTGCGTACGCTCTTCCATGAGCGCCAGGGCCAGTTCGAAATACGCCCCGCATACCGACGGCGGGTAGCGGCGGCCCTGCCTGAGACCCTCGATCAGGGTGGCCATGGCGGTGGCATCGAAGGATACCCGGCCACGACTCTGATCGACGATGTGCTCGAGGCTGTCGGCCAGCGAGGCGCGCGCCCGGCGATCGATCGCCAGGGCACGGGCGCCGTCGGGGGCGAAACTGTAATCGAAACCTGCCGCTGAGTTCATGGGTCCGCCAACAAGAAAAAAGGCAGCAAACCGGCTGCCTTTGCGAAGCTGATAATAAGTTGCGCAGGGCGATTACATGGGTTTGACGCCGGCCTTGCCGCCGATCTTGCTGCCCAGTTTGATCACCGGCTTCCCACCGATCTTGGCCGCGATCTTGGTGCTGGTCTTGTCTTCGGCCTGGCCGGCCTTGACGTTGTCGAGGATCTTGAAGCCGTACAGCTTGGTCGGGTCGAGCTGGATCTTGGTCATGGGGGTTTCCTCCTTGAGCGCCTGAGGCGTTACATTCGAGTGGCCATTCTCGCCACCTATCAATAAGCTTGTCAACGCGCACGCAACCGCGTGGGCAAATTAGGGGGATGACCACTTGATCTGTTTCGTCATGACCTGGCCGCAGGTGACGCACCGAAAACTCATGGACTATCCGGGCGTGCCGGCGATCCGGATATGGTCGTACGACGCGCTGTTCCGGGCCAGGAAGCTGCCCGCGGCGACCTGGATATTCACCGACATGGACCGGCTGGGCTTCTGGGAGCTGGAACTGGCCGCCCATGCCTGGCAGGAACTCGCCGGTCACGGCCTGCGCGTCCTCAACGACCCGGCCCGCTTCTGTCCGCGTTTCCCGTTGCTGCAGCGCCTGCATGCCGCGGGGTTCAATCGTTTCGCGGTTTGGCGCCTCGACCAGGCGGCCTGCGTGGACCGCTGGCCGGTGTTCCTGCGCACCGAGTCGGCGCACCGCGGTCCCCTGACGGACCTGATCGAGGACCCGGCGCAACTGGGCCGGGAGATCGACCAGGCCCTGGCCGCAGGGTATCCGGAGCGGGATCTCATGATCGTCGAATACTGTGCCGAACCGCTGCGCGACAACCTGTTCCGCAAACTCGCCGCGTTCCGGGTCGGCGACCGGATCGTCACCACGCTCGCCGTGCACGAAGGGCAATGGGCGGCCAAATACGGCCAGGAGGGCATTGCCGGGGCCGACCTGTACCGGGAGGAACTCGAGAACCTGTCGGTGAATCCGCATGCCGAGCGCCTGATGCAGGCCTTCGAGATCGGCCGGGTCGACTATGGCCGGGTGGATTACGCCCTGGTGGCCGGCGTGCCTCAGGTCTATGAGATCAACAGCAATCCCACCCTGGGCCGGGTGCTTGAGCATCCGGACCCGTCGCGTGTCCAGGCGGGCAGACTCTGGGAGCAAAACTTCGTTGCCGCCCTGGCCGCCATCGATTCGCCGTCCGGCCCTGCCGTGCTGGTGCAGGACCGGAAACTGACCCGGCAGCGTCGGCGCGACCGGTTCATGTTCCGGTCGAGATGGCTGCCCTGAGCGCAGGCCAACCTGCAGTTCAGGCGACTGGCATCGTGTCCCGGAAGGTCGGCCGCAGCATGATGCGGTCGAAATATTCCGACAGGTGGGGCTGGGAACGCCGCCAATCGAGTTCGGGAAAGCGGAAGTCCAGATAACCCAGGGCGCAGCCGGTGGCGATGTCGGCCAAAGTGAAGGCCTCGCCCTGGCACCAGTTGTTCATGCCCATGTCGGCGTTCATGGCGGCCAGGCCTGCCGTTACTTTGCCGAGTTGCCGGGCGAGCCATTCCGGACTTTGTTGCTGCTCAGGACGCTTGCGCTCCATGAAGGCCAGGGCCGCGGCGTCGATGACGCCGTCGGCGAGGGCCTCACAGCGCTTTACGGCGATGCGTGCGCGTGGGTCGGTGGGGATCAGGTGGCCGACCGGGCTGACGCTGTCCAGATATTCGACGATGACCCGGGAGTCGTACAGGGTCTTGCCGTCCTCGAACACCCAGACCGGCACCTTGCCCAGGGGATTGTAGTCGGGCACCTTGGTGTCGGCTTCCCAGGGGATGTCGATTACCAGTTCGTATTCGATATGCTTCTCGGCCGCGACGATGCGTACCTTGCGGGCGAACGGGCTGGTCAGCGAGGCGATCAACTTCATCTTGTGCTGAGTGCTGTTGTTCTTGTTTTGCGGCATGATGGAAGCGTCGGCAAAGGTCCGGGATCAGACAAGCGCGCGGGCCTGCGGCCAGGCGGCATCGAATCGGCGCAGGCTCTCCGCGCGGCCGAGGATGGCCAGTGTGGCGTCGATGGACGGCGTCTGTGCGGTGCCGAACAGGACCAGCCGCAGCGGGATGCCGATCTGGCCCATCTTCAGGCCGTGGGCCTTGGCGGTGTCCTTGAACAAGGCGTTCAAGGAGGCGGTCTCCCAGGCGATGTCGGTCAGGGCGGTGCGCAGTTGCTCGAAGGCAGGCAGGGCGGCTGGCTCCAACTTGGCCTTTACCTCGGCCTCGGTCGGCAGGGTGTGGCGGTAGAAGATGTGGGCGGCATCGGCCAGTTCCTCGACGGTCGAGACCCGCTCTTTCAACAGCGGCATCAGCGAGGCCAGATCGGGGCCACTGGTCGTGTCGATGGCCTGTTTGGCCAGGAACGGCCGCACCAGGCTGGCCAGGCGTTCATTGTCGGTTTCCTTGAGGTACTGCTGGTTCAGCCAGGCCAGTTTCTCCTGGTTGAAGCGCGCCGGCGCGTGGCTGACGCCGGCCAGGTCGAACCATTCGACGAATTCCGTGCTGGAGAACTTCTCGGCGTCGCCATGACCCCAGCCCAGCCGGGCGAGATAGTTCATCAGCGCCTCCGGCAGGTAGCCATCCTCCTGGTATTGCAGCACCGACACCGCGCCGTGACGCTTGGACAGTCGCTCGCCGTCGTGGCCGAGGATCATCGGCACGTGGGCGTAGTAGGGCACCGGCGCGCCCAGGGCATGCAGTATGTTGATCTGGCGCGGGGTGTTGTTGACGTGGTCGTCGCCTCGGATGCAGTGGGTGATGCCCATGTCCCAGTCGTCGATGACGACGCCGAAGTTGTAGGTCGGCACGCCGTCGCCGCGCATGATGACGAGGTCGTCGAGCTCGCTGTTGGCGACCGTGATCGGGCCCTTGATCAGGTCGTCGAAGGTGATCTCGCCCGTGGCCGGGGTCTTGAACCGGATCACCGGCGTCACCCCGGTCGGAGGCTCCGGCAGCACCTTGCCTTCCTCGGGTCGCCAGCGGCCGTCGTAGCGAGGCTTCTCGCCACGAGCGCGCTGGCCCTCGCGCATGGCGTCGAGCTCGTCCTTGCTGGCATAGCAGTAATAGGCCTTGCCCTCGGCGAGCAGTTGTTCGGCCACCGTCTTGTAGCGCTCCAGCCGTTCCATCTGGTAGAACGGACCTTCGTCCCAGTCGATGCCGAGCCACTTCATGCCGTCCAGGATGGCCTGTTCCGAGGCCTGAGTGGAGCGCTCCTGGTCGGTGTCCTCGATGCGCAGGATGAACTGGCCGCCGTGCTTGCGGGCGTAGGCCCAGGAAAACAGGGCCGTGCGGGCGCCGCCGATGTGCAGGTAGCCAGTGGGCGAGGGAGCGAAGCGGGTACGGATCATGACGATGAATTTCTTTGCCAAAGGAGCGCATTCTACTGGATGCAAAGGCCTCAGGAAAAAGCCTTTGACCGGATAGGCCGGTCTCATTAAAATGCGCGGCTCTCGGGCGGTTAACTCAGCGGTAGAGTGCCACCTTCACACGGTGGAAGCCACTGGTTCGAACCCAGTACCGCCCACCACTCTACAGTCCGGAGCAATCCGGAGAAGACCGAAAGCCCCGCAAGAATCAACGCTTGCGGGGCTTTTTGTTTCCGGAGAGGTCCGGGGAAAACCGCCAAAATCCGCTATTCATTGCACTACAGGATGCACTACGCTCTGAAACGGGACACAACTCGCGGGGAGAGCTACTTGGCAGTGGTTACACAGCATGAGCCCCTAGGCAAGCTATGGCGAGATGTAATTGCTGAGCTAGCGACGACTCCTCTTCATAACAGTTCCCATGATTTGGATTGTCCGGAAATCGACGCATGGTGGAATTGCTCCGGTGTAAAACCCGCATAGGGCGACAAAGACCCCAAAGGCATCATTAGGTCATCGTCGGACTGGGTGAGTATGGTCGAATTCTGGTATGGGGTACGAAACAACCTCTTTCATGGCGGAAAGGACCCGAGCATTCGACGAGACTGCTTCCTTGTTGAGCACGCCTACCGAACCCTGGCTGTGTTCATGGAAAATGAAATAAGCCATATGTAACTTGATGAATGAAACGGCGCACGCGCAAGCAAATGGTACCAGTGGTGACCTGCTCCCAACGGTAGGAGCAGGGTCTGCACCGGACAGCGGGCAGAAGTGGGTGGAGGCCAGTCCGTGCGCAAAGAGGACAGCGTGAGTCGGCCGATCGAGTAAGCGGCCTTTCGGTGAGCGGAGGCACCAAGGGCAGCTGTACGCCATAGTGCTGACTGTAGGTCGATGATGGCCAACGGCCGCGATGGCCGAGGAGCCGTCGTCAGTATGCGTCCGGCATGCAGTTGGCTTTACCGCCTCAGTCTGTATAGTTGACTGTATGGCAGCCTACATTCGATACAGCAGTGGTCAGTTCAGGGCGCATCACAACATATCACCTGGAACGATGGGTGGGATGATGGGTAGGAGTGGTCTGTGGCCCGAGAGCCCTTGCGTGGCAAGGGTATTTGGCGGAAAGGGTGGGATTCGAACCCACGGTACAGCAAGCTGTACACCGGATTTCGAGTCCGGCCCATTCGACCACTCTGGCACCTTTCCGCGGGAATTCCGGAAGACATCCCTGTCGGGCCGCCGTTTCGGAAGAGGGCGCATTCTACATGCTTAAATCGGGATTGACGAGCCGGTTGCGGCACTTGTTTGGTTGGAACGCGCTCCGACTGGCCATGCTGTCGGTCGTCGTCGTCGCCATCCTGACCTACTGGAACTGGTTTCCCTTGACCTCGCCGTTCGATTCCCATGAACTGGTGGTGCTGACCCGGCAGAGTCCGACGACCTATTATCTCGATGCGGATGGTGTCCCGGCCGGGTTCGAGTACGACCTTGCGGCCGAGTTTGCGCGACGGCAAGGCATGGAATTGAAAGTAAGAGTCTCCGACAGCGTGGCCGATCTGCTCACCGGGGTCGTAGAGGGTAGGGCGCATCTGGCGGCGGCGTGGCTGACCGTGACCTCAGAACGCTCGGGGCGTTTGCGCTTTGGCCCGAGCTATGCCGAGGAACGTGAACTGGTGGTATGCGGCCCGGGTGTGAAGCGGCCCGGCACGCTTGGCGACCTGGCCTCGGTCCGGCTTGAAGTGGTCAAGGGCAGCAGCCACGTCGAGCGTTTGCTCGAGGTGCGCCAGGCCTTCCCCGATCTGCGCTGGGTGGAGGTCGACGCCACCTCGACCGAGGAACTGCTGGAACGGGTGGCGAGCGGACTATCCGACTGCACGGTGGCGGATGCCAGCACCTTCGATGTGATCTGGAATTTCTGGCCCAAGCTGGTGATCGCCTTGGCCTTGACCGAGAGCCGGGATATCGCCTGGGCGTTGCCCAAGAACGCCGACATGCGGCTGCGCCAGGCAGTGGCGGACTTCTTCCGCACTATCCGCAAGGACGGCTGGCTGGATCGCCTCAAGGAACGTTATTTCGGTCACTTGCATCGCTTGGAGGAGGCCGATGTGCAGGGCGTCCTGACCCGGCGTACCCGATTGCTACCGGCATTGAAGCCGCACTTCCACCTTGCCCAGGCGGAAACCGGAATCGACTGGCGCCTGCTGGCGGCGCTGGCCTATCAGGAATCGCAATGGAATCCCTTGGCCACCTCGCCGACCGGAGTGCGCGGTGTCATGATGCTGACTTCGGAGACGGCGGATCACCTGGGCGTTGCCAACCGGCTCGATCCGGGCGACAGCATACTGGCGGGGGCGCGCTATCTGGCGATGCTGAGGGACCAGTTGCCCGACCGGATACCCGAGCCGGACCGGACCTGGATGGCGCTGGCGGCCTACAACCTCGGCATGGGGCATCTGGAGGATGCCCGCCGCCTGGCCCAGAAACTCGACAAGAATCCGGACGCCTGGCGCGACATCAAGGATGTCCTGCCGTTGCTGGGCAAATCGGGTTACGCCGCCAGTCTGCGGTTGGGCTATGCCCGCGGCGGCGAGGCCAGGGTGCTGACCGAGAACGTGCGCATCTACTTCGACATACTCAAGCGCTTCGAACCAGCGGCGAATGGCCTGAGCAGGTCCGCAAAAGGCCAGGTGCCTGCGTCGATACTGGCGCAGGTTCCCGTTTCTCAGCGATCCGGTTCCAATCGTTCCATGCCGCCCATGTAACCGCGCAGGGCCGAGGGGATCATCACGCTGCCGTCCGCCTGCTGATAGTTCTCCATGATGGCGACCAGGGTGCGGCCGACCGCCAGACCGGAACCGTTGATGGTGTGGATCAATTCCGGCTTGCCCTTTTCGCCGCGGTAGCGGGCCTGCATGCGGCGGGCCTGGAAGGCCTCGAAGTTGGAGCAGGAGGAGATCTCCCGATAGGTGTTCTGGCCCGGCAGCCAGACCTCCAGGTCGTAGGTCTTGGCCGAGGAGAAGCCGAGGTCGCCGGTGCATAGCGAAACCACGCGGTAGGGCAGGTCCAGCTTCTTGAGGATGATCTCGGCGTGGCCGGTGAGTTCTTCCAGAGCGGCGTAGGAATCTTCCGGATGCACGAATTGCACCATCTCGACCTTGTCGAACTGGTGCTGGCGGATCATGCCGCGGGTGTCCTTGCCGTAGGAGCCGGCCTCGGAGCGGAAGCAGGGGGTGTGGGCGACCAGCTTGATCGGCAAATTCTCGGCCGGGATGATCTCGTCGCGCACGATGTTGGTCACCGGCACCTCGGCGGTGGGGATCAGGTACATGCCGTTGCTGAGCTTGAACAGGTCTTCCTCGAACTTGGGCAACTGACCGGTGCCGCGCATGGAATCGGCGTTGACGAGGTAGGGTACGTAGACCTCTTCGTAGCCGTGCTCGCGGGTGTGGGTGTCGAGCATGAACTGGACGATGGCACGGTGCAGACGGGCCAGGTCGCCGCGCATCAGGGCGAAGCGGCTGCTGGCGATCTTGGCCGCGGTGGCGAAGTCGAGCAGATCGAGCCCCTCGCCGATGTCGACGTGGTCGCGCGGCTCGAATTCGAACCGCCATGGCTCGCCGATCCGGCGCACTTCCGCGTTGTCGGCCTCGCTGCGGCCGACCGGCACGCTTTCATGCGGCAGGTTGGGGATGGTCATCAGGATCTGGTTGAGTTCGCCCTGAATGCCGTCGAGGCGTTCTTCCATCCTCTTCAACTGGTCGCCCAGACCGGCCACCTCGGCCATGATCGGCGCGGTGTCCTCGCCTTTGCTCTTGGCGATGCCGATCTGCTTGGACAGGCTGTTGCGCCTGGCCTGGAGATCCTGCGTGGCAGTCTGGATATCCTTGCGTTCGGCTTCCAGGGCGGCAATGCGGGCGGTATCGAGTTCCACGCCACGGCTGGCAAGGCGGTCGGCGACGGCTTGGAGGTCTTTGCGCAGTAGCTGGATGTCGAGCATGAGTCGTTCGCGAGTGGCCGGGGGAAAAATGAGTATTTTACCTGCCTTGGCGCGGTAAAACGGTGTTCTAGGGTTTGATTGCCTCGATATGGTTGCGCAGGCGTATGAAATCGGCCTCAAGGTCCTGGACGATGGCGTCCACCTGATCACGGTCGCCATCCTTGGCCATTTTCTCCAGGCGGGAGGCTAGTTCGATGGTCGAATTGGCGCCCAGGTAGGCGGCGGCGCCCTTGATCTGATGCGCCAGGCGAGTCACCGCTTCAAGTTTGTCCTGCGCCAGTGCGTCCGATACCCCGGCGATCAGTTCTCTGCTGCTGCTGACGAACAGATCCAGCATTTCGCGTATCTGGGTCGGATCGTTGCGGCACAGACGGCGGATCTTTTCGAGGTCGACCAGACCTTCGACCTCGGTCGCTTCCTCGGCTGCATTTTTTTTGACCGATTCGGTGGCCACAGCCTGGTCAGGCAGCCATTTCCCCAGGCAGGCCGCCAACTGCTGGTCGTCCAGGGGTTTGCTCAGATAGGCGTCCATGCCGGCCTCCTGGCAAATCTGCTCAAAGCCGGGCATGGCGTTGGCGGTGAGGGCGATGATTGGCAGGTGCATGCGTCCCGTTTCTGTTTCGTGACGGCGGATCGCACGGGTGGCGGTGAGGCCGTCCCAGACCGGCATCTGGCAATCCATCAGCACCATGTCGATGTCGTCGCTGTTGGCCAGACGCTCGAAGGCCTGCTTGCCGTCAGGGGCGATACTGACCTGTAGTCCCATGTTTTCCAGCATGAACTGGACCAGCTTCTGATTGACCGGGTTGTCTTCGGCTACCAGGATGTGGGTGGGCCGGAAGCGAGGCGCCTGGACGGCATCGGGCGTTTTCGCCAGCGCGGGTTTGCTGGTGGTGACGAGGGGGATATCGAGGTCGAATAGGCTGCCCTTGTCCGGCACGCTGCTTGCAGTCAGTTGCCCGCCCATGAGTTCGCTCAACTGCCGGCAGATGGCCAGACCCAGGCCGGTGCCGCCGAATTGGCGGCTGATCGAGCCGTCGGCCTGGGAAAAGGCGGAGAAGATGTTCGGCAGGGCGGCGGGCGAGATGCCGATCCCGGTGTCGGTGATCCGGAAATGGTAATGCTGGCGGGCGTTCGGCGAGGTCTCCACGCTGAGGCGAATTTCGCCTTTCTCGGTGAACTTGATGGCGTTGTCGAGCAGGTTGAGCAGCATCTGGCGCAACCGCATTGAGTCGCCCCGTACCCAGGTCGGCAGGGTTTTCGGCAGGTCGAGTTGGAAGGCCAGACCCTTGCCTTCCGCCCTGGGCCGATAGAAGGCCATGATTTCCCGCAGGGTTTCCGGCAGGTTGAAGTCGACCTCTTCCAGACTCAGTCGTCCCGCTTCGATCTTGGAAAAATCCAGCAGGTCGTTGATGATCAGCATCAGGGCCTTGCCGGAGTTATCCACCGCCTCGGCGTATTCGCGTTGCCTGGCCGTCAACTCGGTGCCAAGCAACAGGGTGGTCATGCCTATGATGCCGTTCATCGGGGTGCGGATTTCGTGGCTGACGTTGGCAACGAACTGGGACTTTATTTCCGCGGCCGCAATCGCTTCGGCATGTGCCGCCTTCAGCGCCTGCTCGGCCTCCTTCTGGAAGGTGACGTCGCGGATGATGCATTGCAGGTGGGGCCGGCCGTCGAGGCGCATGGCGTGCAGGTTGATGTGGGCCGGAAATTCGCTGGTGTCGCTGCGCCGGCACAGCCATTCGAAAGCCGCGTGCCCCTTCTCGAAGGCATCGTCTATGTATCGTTGTACGGATGCCGGTTCCGAGCCCTCGCCGGTCAGGCCTGGAGCAGCCAGGTCCTCCGGGCGCAGATCCAGGAAATCGGCCTGGCTGGCGATCCTGAACATCCGCAGCGTCGCCGGGTTGCATTGCACGAAACTGCGCCGATCCAGGATGACGATGGCGTCGGTGTTGGTCTCGAACAGGGTCTGGAAGCGGGTTCGTTCCCGTTCTGAGTCGGCAGTGATCAGGCTGGTCCGCCGCAACACGAACAGGGCGACGACGATGGCGATGAACGCGGAGGCGGCGCCCATCACCAGCATCAGCCAGCGGGTATGGCGGTAGTCCGCCGCCGCCTGCCGGCTGGCGGCCTGGATGGCTTGCTGCTGGATATTCACCAGATGGTCCAGTTCGATGACCATCTGGCGCTGCAGGGATATCCCCTGCTTCTGCAGCAGGTCGAAGGCCAGGAAGGTGTAGCCCTCCATGCCGAGATCGACCGTCTGCAGCATCAAGGGCTGATTGGCCTTGATCAGGTCGTCGATCCGTGTCAGCACGGCCTTTTCCTCGGCCGAGGCGGGCTGGCCGTCGAGCCGGGTACGGGATTTCTGGTAAGCCTCGCCGAGCGAGTAGAAATGCATCATCTCGCGATCCTTTTCGAACGGATCGTTCATGACCACGATGCTCAGCATGGAAATCACCCGCGCCCGCAGCAGATCGCGCATCTCGCCGGCAATCTGTGCCTTGATGCTGTTTTCCTGCACGATGGCCTTCAGGTGGGCATCGGCGGCCGACAACTCGCGCAGTCCGACCACGCTGACCGCCACCATCAGCAGCAGCGACAGGGCGAAGCCGGTGCCGACGGTAAGCAGCAGTCTGCGAGTCAGGAGTCGTTCAGGTGCGCGCATGATTCTGTAAGAATGGCGACTATCGGATGATAGTGACTGGCGGGCCGTCCCGGATATAGCACATTCTTCAGCCGGCCATGGGCCGTCCGGCAGTCAGGCCAGGGCGCGGGCGACCTGATAGAAGGTGAAACTGGTCAGCCAGGCCAGCATCAACGGCCAGGCCGTCGCCACCAGGGCCAGGCGCCAGCTCTTCGATTCCTGCTTGATGGCGGCCACGGTGGACAGGCAAGGGGTGTAGATCAGGGTGAAGAGCAGGAAGCTGTAGGCCTGCACCCAGTCCAGGCGGGCCGTCAGGACATCGCTCAACTTGTCGGGACCAACGCTGTAGATCACTGCCAGGGAGCCGATCACGATCTCCTTGGCGACAAAACCGAAGATCAGGGCGATGGACAGCAAGGCGTCGATGCCCAGGGGCGAGAACACCGGGCTCATCAGATCGGCCAGACGTCCGGCCAGGGTGGCCGGCCCGGCCGGCACGGCGTCGAACGGGAAGTGGGTCATGAACCAGACCAGCAGCACGCCGACGATGATGAAGCCGCCCGCCCCGGCCAGGAACTGCTTGACCGCGCGCCAGCTCTCCAGACCCAGGAAGCGCCAGGTCGGCAGGCGGTAGGGAGGCAGTTCCAGCAACAATGGCTCGTGGCTGTGATAACGCTTGCGGAACAGGAAGGCGGTCAGGAAGGCCATGACGAAGCTGGTCAGGTAGAGCGAGAACAGCGCGACCGGCGCCGCCACGGGCGAGAAGGTCGCCGCGACAATGAACACGATGACCTGCAACCGTGCCGAACAGAGCGAAAACGGGATAATCAGCATGGTCAGGGCGCGCAGGCCGGAGGAGCGCATGATCCGGGTGCCCATGATCGCCGGCACGTTGCAGCCGAAGCCCATCAGCTGCATCACGAAGGCGCGGCCGTCCAGGCCCAGCCGGCTCATCAGCGCATCGGTCAGGAAGGCGGCGCGGGCCAGGTAGCCGCTGTCCTCGACGATGGCCATCAGCATGAAGAACACCGCGATGATGGGCAGGAAGGTCAGCACCGTGCCGAGGCCGTCGAACAGGCCTTCCACCACCAGGCTTTTCAGTGCTGTCGGCCAGCCGGCGGTGAAAGGCACCACGGCGTCCGTCTTGATGTGGTCGAGCAGCCAGCCCATGCCGTCCTGCAAGGGGGAGCCGAGGCCGTAAATGGCCTGGAACAGCATGAACATCATCAGGAAAAAGATCGGCAGGCCCAGCCAGGGGTGCAACATGATGCTGTCCAGCTTGTCGGTAGCCGAGGGCGGCAGGTAGATCGGACTGGTGACGCTCTGGCTGACCAGGGCGTCGAGCTCGTGTTCGATGCGCTGGTCCTGGTCGAATGCGGCCGGGTTGGCCTGTTTCAGCTTGGGATGCAGACGCAGTTGCTGGGTCAGCTCATGCTTGATGTCTTCCAGGCCCTGGCCGAACTTGGCTGACATGGAATGCACCGGCCCGCCCAGGGCGGCTTCCAGTTTGCCGCTGTCGATCCGGATGCCCAGGCGGCCGGACTCGTCGGTCATGTTGAGCAGGATCACCATCGGGATGCCCAGGTCCTTCAACTGGAGCGGCAGGGCGAGCTGGCGGTCGAGCTGGCTGGAATTGAGGACCACCAGCAGCAGGTTGACCGGCTGGGTCTCCAGG
>JBAZLW010000031.1:0-15833 GCA_041650095.1 Hydrogenophilaceae bacterium
GTCCACCCCGGCGACCGGCTGCGGATACGCCCCGGCGAGAAGGTGCCGGTGGACGGCGAGGTGCTCGAAGGCTCCAGCGCCGTGGACGAGTCCATGCTCACCGGCGAACCCATGCCGGTATCCAAGTCGCCCGGCGACAAGCTGATCGGCGCCACCCTCAACACCAGCGGCGCGCTGATCATGCGGGCCGAGAAGATCGGCTCGCAAACGGTGCTCGCGCAGATCGTGCAGATGGTCGCGCAGGCCCAGCGTTCCCGCGCGCCCATGCAGCGCATGGCCGATGAGGTGGCCGGGTATTTCGTCGTCGGGGTAATGGCGATTGCCCTCGTTACCTTGGTCGCTTGGGGATTGTTCGGGCCGCAGCCGAGTTGGGCCTATGGAATCATCAATGCCGTGGCTGTGCTCATCATTGCCTGCCCATGCGCCCTGGGGCTGGCCACCCCCATGTCGGTCATGGTCGCCACCGGCAAGGCCGCCGGGCAGGGTGTCCTGTTCCGCGATGCCGCGGCCATCGAATCCATGCGCAAGGTGGACACCCTCATTGTGGACAAGACCGGCACCCTCACCGAGGGCAAGCCCGTGTTCCACGGCCTGGTGGCGGCAGCGGGCTGGAGCGAGGAAGAGGTCTTGCGCATGGCAGCGAGCCTCGACCAAGGCAGCGAACACCCACTGGCCCACGCACTGGTCGCCGAGGGACGCCGGCGCGGGCTGATGCTCAGCACCCCGGACGGTTTCGAGTCGGCCTCGGGGATCGGCGCGCGTGGCAGCGTGGATGGAAAGACGGTGTCTATCGGCAACACCAAGCTGATGGAAGAAGACCGGGTCGATTGGCGGCCGCTGGGTGAGCGGGCAGAGGCCCTGCGCCTGGAGGGCGCCAGCGTCATGTTCCTGGCAGTGGCCGGCCAGGCGGCTGGCCTCATCGCCGTTTCCGACCCCATCAAGGCCTCCACTCCGGAAGCGCTGGACAGCCTGCGCCGCAGCGGCCTGATCCTCGTCATGGCCACCGGCGACGGCCTGACCACCGCCAACGCGGTGGGCCGCAAGCTCGGCATCGAGGAGGTCCACGGCGAGGTCAAGCCGCAGGACAAGGACGCACTGGTGGCGCGATTCCAGGCGCAAGGCCACATTGTCGCCATGGTGGGCGACGGCATCAACGACGCCCCGGCGCTGGCCCGTGCCAACGTGGGCATCGCCATGGGCACAGGCACCGACGTAGCCATGACCAGCGCCCAGGTCACCCTGGTCAAGGGTGACCTGGGCGGCATCGTCACGGCACGCCGGTTATCGGTGGCGACAGTGGCGAACATGCGCCAGAACCTTGGATTTGCGCTTATCTACAATGCTCTCGGCGTGCCCATCGCTGCGGGTGTGTTGTACCCGTTCTTCGGACTTCTGTTGTCGCCACTGATCGCAGCGGTGGCCATGAGCTTCAGTTCCGTTTCTGTCGTCACCAATGCCTTGCGGCTGCGACGGGCGTCGATTGGATATCTGCAGCGATCAACCAAGTAAAAAGGCGACGCCGGGCGCCCCGGCCAATGCCCCTCACCAAGAACAACCGCCACGGCTCAAGGCCAACTGCCACAAACCAGCGCGGGCAAGCCCGCGCCCACAATACCCCGATCAGCCCAGCAGGTGCGACGCCATGCCGTCGGCCAGCTTGGGCTCGAACCAGGTCGATTTCGGCGGCATCACCTGATCGGCGTCGGCCACCGCCATCAGATGTTCCATGTGGGTGGGATGCAGGGCGAAGGCCACCGCCATCTCGCCTGAATCGACCCGCTTCTCCAACTCGGCCAGGCCGCGGATGCCGCCGACGAAGTCGATGCGCTTGTCGCGGCGGGGGTCGTCGATGCCCAGGATCGGGGCGATCAGATGATTCTGCAACAGGCTGACGTCCAGACGTGCGACCGGGTCGTGCGGCACCAGGCTGGGATGGACGTGCAGCTTGCGCCACTTGCCGTTCAGGTAGAGGCCGAACTCGCGCGGCTGGGCCGGGCTGACCGGACCTGCGGCGTCCTCGATGGTGAAGTTTTCCGCCACCCGCTGGAGGAACTCCGCCTCGGACAGGCCGTTCAGGTCCTTGACCACCCGGTTGTAGTCGAGGATCTTCATCTGATGGTCGGGGAAGATCACCGAGAGGAAGTAGTTGTAGGGCTCGTCGCCGCTGTGCTGCGGATTGGCCGCCTTGCGCGCGGCGCAGACCCGGCTGGCCGCGGCGGAACGGTGGTGGCCGTCGGCGATGTAGAGCGCCGGCATGGCATCGAACAGCGCAGTCAAACGGGCCACGCTGACCTCGTCTGCGATCACCCAGAGGGTGTGGCGGACGCCGGTCTCGGAGGTAGCATCGGCGTCCGGCGTATTCTGGGTGGCGGCAGCCAGGATGGCGTCGACCTCCGGGGCGTGCGGGTAGGCCAGCAGGACCGGTCCGGTCTGGGCGTTCAAGGCCTCGACCTGGCGCACTCGGTCATCTTCCTTGTCCGGACGGGTGAACTCGTGTTTGCGGATGCGATTGGTGTCGTAGTCGGCGACGCTGGCGGCGGCGACGATACCGGTCTGGACGTGCGACCCCATGATCAGGCGGTAGGCATAGTAGCCCGGCCGGTCGTCCTGCCTGAGCACACCGGCCACGAGCATCCTTTGCAGGTTTTCGGCCGCCTTGGCATAGACCTCGGCCGCATAGGGGTCGGTGCCCTCGGGCAGGTCGATCTCCGGCTTGGAGATGTGCAGGAAACTCCATGGCCGACCCTCCGCCATGGCACGCGCCTCGGCAGTGTTGAGCACGTCATAGGGCGGTGCGATCACTTCCTGGGCGCGGCCGGGCGCGGGTCGAAGGGCGGCGAAGGGACGAACGAGAGACATGGGGCTTCCTGCTGGATTCTAGACTCGCGTATTTTACCCGCTTGCAGGATTCCCGGAATTTCGGAACATAATTCGGCCATGCAAATCGACCACGAACGCCGCAACCAGATCGACTGGCTGATCCAGGTGGCCTATACCGCCTGGCGCCTGTTCGTGAAGAACGAACTGCAAAACCATGCCGCCGCGACGGCGTTCTATTCCCTGCTTTCGGCCGCACCCCTGGTCCTGTTGATGGTCTACGCCGCCCAGGCCCTGGCCTGGCTGGCGGAAACCTCCAACATCGCCTCCATCCTGCTGGCGGCGTTCTTCAGCCAGTTCCATCTCGACCAGCTGATGGCCATGGGCTTCATTCCCAGCGGTGCCGGCGCGGCCGTGGGCAGCGCCAGCCTGCTGACCCTGGTGCTGTCCTCGCGCGGTCTGGTCAACGCGGTGCAATCGGCCTTCCGGGTCATCTTCCCGGTCGAGTCCAAGCGCAAGATGATCGTGTCCTGGACCCTGCCGCTGATCATCATTCCCGCCATTCTCTTGTTGGTCGTCTTCGCCGTGCTGGCCCAGGGTGCCTTGAGTTTCCTCGCCCAGGGCGAGTTGCTCGGCTCCGCCAACGCGATGGTCTTGCAGCTATCCAATTCCATCCTAGTCCTGGTATCGGTATGGGGACTGGTTTTCGCCGCCTATTGGCGTCTGCCGGTGCAGCATCCGAAGGCCCGCCTGGCCATGCTGTTCGCCCTGTTCTCGACCCTGACCCTGGCCATGCTCTCGACCGGATTCGGCCTGTTCTTCTCGGTCGAGAAATACCGCGCCGTCTATGGCGCCCTGGGCGGCGTGGTGTTCGTCCTGATCGGCGCCTATTTCGCCTGTCTGGCCTTCTTTTTCTGGGCCCAGTGCCTGTACGCCCTGACCAAGGTCGACGTCGCGGCCCTTGAACGCCTGTTCCTCGGTGAGGACCAGGCCGGCAGCAATCGCCTGGATGGCTGGGTGTTCGGCCGTGCCAGCCGCCTGCTCGACAGTTACGGTCGCACCTATGCACCGGGTGAACGGCTGATCCAGGAAGGCGACGACAACGATTGCGCCTACTATCTCCATTCCGGCCGGGTCGGCCTGTACAAGACGGTCGGCGGGCAAGACAAAAAGCTGGGCGTGCTCGAAGCCGGCGAACTTTTCGGCGAGATGGCCTATCTACTGAAGGAAAAACGCACGGCCAGCGTGGTTGCGGAGACTGAGGTGACCGCCCTGGTCCTGCCGCCGGCCATGCTGGAGGAGCTGATGCGTTACTCCGCACCGCTGTCCAGGCGCATCATCGGCGTGCTGTGCCAGCGCCTGCAGCGCATGAACCAGCAAAACTGAATCGATCGAGGAGGCAAACGCATGGTGTTCAAGAAGGGTTTCCCGTTGCTGCTGGCAGCCTGCCTGGCCATGCCAGCCTGGGCCACGGAAGGACTGATGCTCAGGGACGATACCCTGCGCGCCACCGCCTCGGCATCGGCCAGGGATCTCGGCAAGGCGGTTAAGGGCAACAAGGTTGACCTGTTGGCCCGCCAGGGTGGCTGGACGCAAATCCGTGTTGGCGGCAAGACTGGCTGGGTACGCCTGCTGTCGGTACGCGGCCACGCGCCAGCCGGCTCGAACAATGTCCTGGCCGGAGCCGCGGAGCTGACCCAGCAGCGCGATCCCAACAAGGTGGTGGCGACTGCCGGGCTGCGCGGGCTAAACGAAGAGGACCTGCGCAAGGCCCACTACAATGCCGAGGAGATGCAGCGGCTGGAAGGCCAGGCCGTGACCGGCGAGGCGGCCAGGCGTTTCGCCGCCGAGGGCAATCTGGTCGCAGTCAAGCTCGGCTACCTACCGGCGCCGAAACCCAAGGAAACCACCATATCGCCCACGGGAGGGTTCGAATTTTGACCAAGACTCTATTCGCCCTGATGCTGGCCATGGCGGCCTCTGCGGCCCAGGCAAGCGACCCGGATCGGCTGGACATGGGCTGGTTCAAGGATCAGAAACTGGCCATGGCGACGCCACCCCAGGCGGCACCCCAACAGACGGCACAAACCCCGCCTTCGACTTCGACGTCACCGGCCACGACCGAGCGTCCAGCCGATCAACTGCTGCGTGCACTCGTGTCCGGAAAGGTGTCGGTGGACGA
Source organism: Hydrogenophilaceae bacterium (assembly GCA_041650095.1). GTDB lineage: Bacteria > Pseudomonadota > Gammaproteobacteria > Burkholderiales > Thiobacillaceae > Parasulfuritortus. Next base: position 5,000 of record JBAZLW010000031.1, read on the forward strand.
GGAACGCCGCATCGGCGACAAGATCGCCGGCAACTTCCTGGGCGCGGTCAAGCTGGTTCCCAACGACGGCCTGCAGCATTACGTCAACCTGGTCGGCAGATGGGTGGCGCTGCAGAGCGAACGCCCAGACCTGCCCTGGCGCTTCGGCGTGGTGGACAGCGACGACATCAACGCCTTTGCCGCGCCCGGCGGCTATGTCTTCGTCACCAAGGGCCTGTACCGGCGACTCGCCAATGAGGCCGACCTGGCCGGCGTGCTGGGCCACGAGATCGGCCATGTCATCCGCAAGCACCAGATCAAGGTGATGCAGAAATCCAAGGTCATCGCCCTGGCGGCCGGGCTGCTCGGCAAGCAGATAAAGGATGAGAACCAGCTCATCCAGAACCTGGTCGGCAACGGTGCCGAGATCATGTCGCGCAGCCTGGACAAGGAGGCCGAGTTCGAGGCCGACCGGGTCGGTATGGTGCTGGCGGCCCGCGCCGGCTACGACGCCTACGCCCTGCCCAAGGTACTTGAGGACATCGGCCATGTCTCCGACCAGGACAGCCGCGTGGCCCTGCTGTTCAAGACTCATCCCCGCCCCAGCGACCGTTTCGACCGCCTGGCAGAGGCAGTGGGCGAGCGGCTGGATAATCTGCCGGAAGGGAAAAGCCTGGACCAGCGCTTTTATCGTTTGCACTGAAACAGCGTAATAGTACGGGTTTGCCCGCCCCAATCCGGCGGGATACACTGCAGTTCTTATTGGCCGTACCGGGGAGTACGCGGCAATGTCCGTCAAGCATCCTATCGTCGCCGTGACCGGTTCATCCGGCTCCGGTCTGTCGTTTGTCCGCCACGCCTTCAAGGACATCTTCTTTCGGCTCAAGATCAAGCCGGCAGTGATCCATGGCGACGCCTTCCGGCGTTATACCGAAAGCCAGTTCACGGCCTTGCTGCAGGAGGCGCGCACCAGCCAGCGGCACATTTCCTGGTTCGGGCCCGAGTGCAATTACCTGGCCGAACTGGAGGCGCTGTTCCGCACCTATGGCACCACCGGCAACGGTATCACCCGCGATTACGCCCACAACGAGGACCACGCCAAGGAACTGGGCCTGGGCGTTGGCGAGTTCAGTTCCTGGCATCCGCTCCCGGAACAAAGCGACATTTTGCTCTATGAAGGCCAGCACGGCGGCGTCAAGGCCGATACCTGGACCCGGCGCCAGGAAAGCTTCGAATTCCCGCCCGATATCGATCGGCGCAACAAGAATGCCGTCGGCATCGATGTCGCCCAGCATGTCGATCTGCTGATCGGCATCGTCCCGGCGATCAACCTGGAGTGGATTCAGAAGATCCATCGCGACTGCGAGAAGTACCACTGCACCCGCGAGGAAAGCGTCGAAACCATACTGCGCCGCCTGGACGACTACATCCATTACATCGTGCCGCAGTTCGCCCTCACCGACATCAACATCCAGCGCATCCCGCTGGTCGACACCTCCAATCCATTCATCGCCCGCGACGTGCCGACACCGGACGAATCGGCCCTGGTCATCCATTTCCGGGACCGCAAGCGGCACGACTTCCGCGACATCATGAAGCGCATCCCTGGTTCCCGCATGACCCGTGCCTCCACCCTGCTGGTGCCGGGCGGCAAGCTGCGCCTGGCCCTGTCGGTGATCTGCGCGCCGATCCTGGAAGAGATGATGACGAAGCGGCGGGAAGCCTTGAAAGCGTGACCGAAAAGTCCGGACGGGAGACAATGGCGGCGTAACGTCATCCCGTCCCCGTTCCGCTGCATCCCATGTCCGATCTACCCTCCCTGCCGCCCGCCGGCCAGCGCAAGCATTTTCCGAAACCGCCCGGCTCCGCCGACAGCCTGATCCTGGCCCGCCTCGCGGCCGGTACGCGCCTGTTGATCCTGACCGAGACCGCCTTCGAGGCGGCCCGGCTATGCGAGGAGATCACCTGGTTCGCAGCGGAGCTGACGGTCAACCTGTTCCCGGACTGGGAGACCCTGCCCTATGACCCGCTCTCGCCCCATCCGGACCTGGTCTCGGAACGGCTGGCGGCGCTCTGGCTGTCCTCGGAAAGGCGCACTCAGGTGCTGGTGGCCCCGGCCGCGACGGCCTTGCAGCGGCTGGCGCCGCCGGCCTTCCTGGCCGCCCATGCCTTCCTGTTCAAACAGGGCGACAAGCTCGACATCGAGGCCTTCCGCAGCCGGCTGACCGAGGCCGGCTACAGCCACGTCAGCCAAGTGCTCAGCCCGGGCGAATTCGCCGTGCGCGGCGGCCTGCTCGACCTGTTTCCGATGGGCTCGGCCATGCCCTACCGGATCGACCTGTTCGACGACGAGATCGAATCGATCCGCAGCTTCGACCCGGACAGCCAGCGCACCCTGTACAAGGTCAACGATGTCCGCTTGTTGCCGGCGCGCGAATTTCCCCTCGACGAGGCCGGCATCACCCGCTTCCGGCAGCATTTCCGCGACCGCTTCGAGGGCGACCCGAGCAAGAGCCAGCTTTACAAGGACGTCTCCCACAAACTGGCCCCGGCCGGCATCGAGTACTACCTGCCGCTGTTCTTTGACGATACCGCGACCCTGTTCGATTACCTGCCGACGGACACCGCCGTGGTCCTGCATGGCGATGTCGAGACTGCCGTGGACGGTTTCTGGCGCGACACCAAGAGCCGGCACAAGCTTCTGGCCGGCGACCGGCAGCGTCCGCTGCTGCCGCCGGAGGCGCTGTTCCTGCCCTCGGACCAGTTCTTCGCCGACGCCGAGGCCCGGCAGGCCTTTGTGCCAGCACCGGCGGTCGAAACCGACCGCCGCGCCGAGGCACCCTATGCCCATCTGCAGGCCCATCTGGCGGCCTTTGCCGGCGCCACCCTGCTGGTGGCGGAAAGCCTGGGCCGGCGCGAGACCATGGCCAATGCCCTGGCCGAATACGGCCTCAAACCGCAACTACTGGAAGGCTGGCCCGCACAGTCCGAGCCTCTTGCCCCGCGAGCCTTCTTCCTGACCACCGGCCCTCTGGCCACCGGCTTCGTCGACAACGCCGGCGGACTCGCCGTCCTCACCGAGACCGAGCTCTATGCCCGCAACCCGACCACCCGGACCCTCCGCGCCGGCAAGCAGACCCAGGTCGAGGGCCTGCTGCGCGACCTCTCGGAGCTGAAGGTCGGCGACCCGGTGGTCCATGTCCAGCACGGCATCGGGCGCTACCTGGGACTGACCGGCATGGACCTGGGCGACGGCACCGAGGAGTTCCTGAACCTGGAGTTCGCCGGCGGCGACAAGCTCTATGTGCCGGTCGCCCACCTGCACCTGATCGCCCGCTACATGGGCGGCGACCCCGATACCGCACCCCTGCACCGGTTGGGCAGCGGCCAGTGGGAAAAGGCCAAGCGCCGGGCCATGGAGAAGGCGCGCGACACCGCCGCCGAACTGCTCAACCTGTATGCCCAGCGCGCCGCGCGCGAGGGCATGTCGTTCAGCATCGACGCGCACGGCCTGGATGCCTTCGCGGCCGGCTTCGAATTCGACGAGACGCCGGACCAGCAGGCCGCCATCGAGGCGGTAGTGGCCGACATGCGCTCGGGCAAGCCGATGGACCGGCTGGTCTGCGGCGACGTCGGCTTCGGCAAGACCGAGGTCGCCCTGCGCGCCGCCTATGCCGCGGTGGCCGACGGCAAGCAGGTGGCGGTGCTGTGCCCGACGACGCTATTGGCCGAGCAGCACATGGAGACCTTCGGCGACCGCTTCGCCGACTTCCCGGTCAGGATTGCCGAGCTGTCGCGCTTCCGCTCCGCCAAGGAGATCGCCGCCGCCATCGAGGGCCTCAAGGCCGGCCGCATCGATATCGTCATCGGCACCCACAAGCTGGTCCAGCCGGACGTCAAGTTCAAGAACCTGGGCCTGGTCATCATCGACGAGGAACACCGCTTCGGCGTGCGCCAGAAGGAACAGCTCAAAGCCCTGCGCGCCCAGGTCGACGTCTTGACCCTGACCGCGACGCCGATCCCGCGCACCCTGGCGATGTCGCTCGAAGGCATTCGCGACTTCTCGGTGATCGCCACCGCGCCGCAGAAGCGCCTGGCCATCAAGACCTTCGTGCAGCCCTTCTCGGACGGCCTGATCCGCGAGGCGGCCCTGCGCGAATTGAAGCGCGGCGGCCAGATCTACTTCCTGCACAACGAGGTGGAATCGATCCAGGCCATGGCCGATAAGCTGGCCAAGCTGTTGCCCGAGGCGCGCATCCAGGTCGCCCACGGCCAGATGCATGAGCGCGAACTGGAACATGTGATGCGCGACTTCACCCACCAGCGCTTCAACCTGCTCCTGTGCACCACCATCATCGAGACCGGCATCAACGTGCCATCGGCCAATACCATCATCATGAACCGCGCCGACAAGTTCGGCCTGGCCCAGCTGCACCAGCTGCGCGGCCGGGTCGGCCGCTCGCACCACCAGGCCTACGCCTACCTGCTGACGCCGCCGGGCGAGCAGCGCATCACCCCGGCGGCGACCAAGCGCCTGGACGCCATCCAGGCCATGGAAGACCTCGGTTCCGGCTTCTACCTGGCCATGCACGACCTCGAGATCCGCGGCGCCGGCGAGGTGCTGGGCGAGAGCCAGAGCGGCGAGATGCAGGAGGTCGGCTTCACCCTGTTCAACGACATGCTGATGATGGCGGTGAAGTCGCTCAAGGAAGGCCGTGAGCCGGACCTGGAGGCGCCCCTGGCAGTCACCGCCGAGATCAACCTGCACCTCCCCGCCCTACTGCCGGAGGATTACTGCGGCGACGTGCACGAGCGGCTGGTGCTCTACAAGCGCCTGGCCAACTGTGCCGACAGCGACGATCTGCGCCGGCTGGAAGAAGAGTTGATCGACCGTTTCGGCCTGCCGCCGGATCCGGCCCGCACGCTGATCGAGACACATCGCCTGCGACTGGACACCGAGGCACTCGGCATCGTCAAGCTGGACGCCGGCGACAAGGCCATCAGCATCCAGTTCAAGCCCAACCCGCCGATCGACCCGGCCCGTCTGATCAAGCTGATCCAGACCAAGCGGGAATACAAGCTGGCCGGCCAGGACAAGTTGCGCATCGAGGTTGCCAGCGCCGGGCTGACGGAAAGGCTGGCGAGGATACGTGGTGTCCTCGGCGAGATCGGCTGACGCCGACCCGCCCGGTCAGGCTAGATCAGGTCAGAGATAGCTGAACAGCGACAGGCCGGAAACCTTGGAGAAGGCCTGCATGGAGGCCTGCAGGGCCACCTGGCGCTGCTGCAATTCGACGATGGCGGCAGCCTGGTCCAGTTCCTGGATGTTGCCCAAGGCATTCTCGTCGTTGAGCTTGAGCGTCTTCTGGACGTTTTTCGCCTCGTCGAGCACGACCTGGCGCCCCACCACATCGTTGACGGTGACGCTCAGCCGGTCCAGGGCGGTGTTGACGACATCGAGGTAGCCCTGCAGGTTGCCGGCGAGGCCGGGCTGGCTGACGCCGGGGTTGGCCAGGTCGATCGCCGCCTGATCGATCGCCTGGAGCAGGTCGGGAGTATCGCCTATGTGGAAGATATTGCTCAGTACATCACTGACGGCCAAGGTCCGCCCGGAATCGATTTCGATGGCGCGCACGCCGGCATCGCCGCCATAGCTGGTACTCGCGGAAGCGGCCGTGCCCGGGTAGACCTGGCTATGGTCGTAAGGCAGCGTATCGGACTTGTAGCCGGCGAAGATGTAGTTGCCGTTGCTGTCCTTGGCATTCGCCAGGTCCTTGATGTGGGTATAGAGATCGCCGAGTTGCTGCGCCATCTGGCTGCGCAGCGACTGGTCGCTCATGGAACTGCTCTGGGAAAGCAGGCTCTTCGCGCTGCTCACGGCCGAGCGCATCTCGGAGAGGACGGTGTTTTCCTCGCTCAGCACCAGGCCGGCCTTGTCGATGTTGGCCAGATACTGGTTACGCATGGCGATGCCGTCGGCCAGCGCCATGATCTGGTTGGTCTTGACCGGGTTGTCCTTGGGCGCCAGATAGTTCTGGTTGCTGGCGATCTGCTGGTTGAGCCGGGCGATGGCGGACTGCTGCGACTGGATGCCGGGCAGGCTGGCGGTATAGAAGCTGGCGGTGCTGATGCGCATGGTGACCTCGACTATCGTGCTATGGCGAGGATTTCATCGAACAGGCTGGATGAAATCTGCATGGCCTTGGCGGCGGCCTGATAGGCTTGTTGATAGCGGATCAGGTTCGCGGCCTCCTCGTCCAGGTTGACCCCGGAAACGGACTGGCTGGCCTCATAGGCCTGCTTGGTCAGTACGTCGTAGGCCTTCTGGCTGGCGTCGGCGGCATGGGCCTGGTTGGCGACCCGGCTGCTGACCTGACTGTAAAAAGTCTTGAAGCTCGCCGTGCCGCCGTTCATGACCGGATCGGTCTGCAGGCCTGCCAGCGCCAGGGCATTGGTATTGTCACCCGGCGATCCGGTGGTCGAGGCGGCGGCGACCTTGCGGACATCGTCGATGGCGACCGTCATCTGGCGGGGATAGTCGTCGAAGTTGATGTTCCAGGCGCCGGCCCCGGAGGGCGCGGCCGACAACTGGAAGCCCCGTGTCGCCAATGCCGTGTTGAGGCTGCCCAGGCTGGCATAAGTCCCGATCACGCTGGCGTCCTGGCCGTTGACCAGGGTGTAGTTGCTGCCATCGAAGCTCAACTGGTAATTGCCCGGGATCAACTGACGGTCGTCGACCAGATCCAGGTTGATAGCCGGCGTCGTACCAGTCTGAGGCACAGCCAGATTGGCAAAGAAGTTGCTGCCGGCGGCACCATCCTGGTCGAATCCCGCCCGGTGCTGGGTGTTGAAGGCCATGGCGAAGCTCGCCGCCATGCGAGCCAGGTCCTGCTGCGCGGGATTCAGGACTTCTTCCCGGAAGGACAGCATGCCGCCCAGTTGGCCACCAGTGATCAGGGTCGTATTGAGCGGTATCTGGACGCCGTTGACCACCAGCGCAGGGACCTGCTGGCGCGGGTCAACCGGATCGGTCTTCATGACCATGGTGCTGGCCGTGTTGCCCACCACGAGCGGCTGGCCGGAACCGATATAGAGCCCGTAGGTGCCATCCTGCTGGGTGAAGCTGGTGACGTTGACCAGCTTGTTGATCTCGGCGGCCACCTGGTCGCGCATGTCGCGCAGGTCATTCGCCGTCTGGCCGGTGGTGCCCTCCTGCAGGGCGATCTGGTCGCTCAACTGGGCGACATGCTTGGCATAGTTGCTGACCTGGTCGGCTATGGCCGACATCTGGTTATTCATGCCGCTCTGCATGCCGGCCATGACGTCATTCAGATTGTTGATGCGACCGGCTAGATTCTCACCCGAGGTCAGCAGCATCTGGCGGGCCGCCACCGACGTGGGGTCGTTGGCGACCTCGTTGGCGGCGCCGAAGAAATCGTTCAGACCCGTGGACAGTCCGGTATAGGAATTGCCCAGCAGGCTGTCGACCTGGGAGGTATAGGTGGCATAGGCATCGTAGCGGGAAAGCTGGGCCTGGCTCAACAACACCTGGTTTTCCAGGAAACGGTCGTAGATACGGCTCACGCCGTCGACCTTGACGCCGCTGCCTGCCGTCACCATGCCGGAATAGAAGGGCGTGCTGTTGGAATAGTTGACCTGCTGGCGGCGGAAGCCCGGCGTATTGACGTTGGAGATATTCTGCTGGGTCGTGCGGATGCCTGCCTGGGCGGCCGAGAGTGCGGCGAGACTGATGCTGAGTATGTTGGTGCTCATGCCTGCTCCATTACTGTCGTATCAATTAACGACCATGGCTGGGTAAACTTTATGCTTCGAGTGCCGCCACGCTGGCGATCACGCCCTTGATCTTGCCGGCATAGTTCGGATCGGTGGCGTAGCCGCCGTCGGCCAGCCCCTGGGCAAAGGCGACGGCATCCGGGGCGCGGTAGGCGCCCTGATAGCGCTTGCCCAGCAGACCGGCGTAGTCGCGCAAGGACTCGGTATAACTGCCGTAGGAACGGAAGGGTTCGCTCTTGCGCACCGGGATGCCGTACTGGTACTCCGTGGTCTCCTGCTGCGCCACCCCGCCCGTCCAGCTCCGCCCGGCCTTGATGCCGAACAGGTTATGGCTGGTCGTGCCGTCCGCGTTGCGGATTTCGTGCCGGCCCCAGCCGGTTTCCAGCGCGGCATGGGCGAGGATGAATCGGGCCGGCAGACCAGTTTCCGCCGCCACCTGCTCGGCATGGGGGCGCAGCCGGTCGAGGAACGCCTGCCGATAGTCGTTCTGGGCCGGAGACGGCGACGCTTCGGTCGCCTTGGCAATGCCGGGCGGGATGGCGGCTGGCTCGACGGCGGCGGCCGGCACGACCAGGGCCCGCTCCACAGCCGGCGCCGGCACGGAACTGCCGGCCGTGTTCTCGCCCTCGGGCAACGCCAGTCTGGCCATTTCTTCCGGCGTCGCCGCCTTGTTGCGGGCCTCCATCGCCTTGACCATCATCTCGGCGAAGCCGAACCCCCTGCCCGCCACCATCTTCTGCGCCCATTGCTGGTCGAGCAGTTCACGATACATCTTGAGCCCCTGGCTCTCGCCGAGAACATCGCCGTCCGGTGCAAAGCTGGTCTCGCGCATGGTCTTCAGCATGGTCTGCACGACCATCGCCTCGAACTGCCTGGCCGCCGAGCGCAGGGCCTCGGGGTCGCCCGAGGCGGCCTGGGCCTTCAGGGACTGGGCACCCTGAACGTCGACCGAAAGACGGTCAGCGAGGTTGGCCGCCGCTAACATCAGATGATCTCCAGTTCCGCCTTGAGTGCCCCGGAGGCCTTCATCGCCTGCAGGATGGAGAGCAGGTCCTGGGGCGTCGCGCCGACGGCGTTCAAGGCCTTGACCACATCGCCCAGGGTGGCCGCCGCCGGCATCACGACCAGGCCGCCCTTGTCGCTCATGATCTGGACATTGGCGGCCTCGGTAACCACGGTCTGGCCGCCGGACAGGGCGCCCGGCTGGCTGACCTGGGCTTCGCTGTTGACGGTGACAGTCAGGTTGCCATGGGCGATGGCACACTTGTCCAGGGTGACCAGCTGGTTCATGACGATGGAGCCGGTGCGGGCGTTCATGATCACCCTGGGGGTCGGCTGCGCCGGGTTGAGATTGACGTTTTCCAGTTGGGACATGAAGGCTACCCGCTGGCCGGGGTCGGCCGGGGCCTTGACCTGGATCAGGCGGCCGTCGAGTGGGGTGGCGGTACCGCGGCCGAAGGCCCGGTCGATCGCCTCGCTGGCCCGGCTGGCGGTGGTGAAATCGGTGTCCTTGAGTTCCAGCTGGATGAAGTCGCCCTGGCCGAGCCGGGTGGCGACCGCGCGTTCCACCGTGGCGCCGGACGGAATGCGGCCGGCCGACAGGTGATTGACGGTCTGGCTGGAGCCGCCCGCCGAGGCGCCGGCGCCGCCGACCAGGACATTGCCCTGGGCCACGGCATAGACCTGGCCGTCGCCGCCCTTGAGCGGCGACATCAGCAGGGTGCCACCACGCAGGCTCTTGGCATTGTCGAGCGCCGAAACGGTGACGTCGATGGTCTGGCCGGGCTTGGCGAAGGCCGGCAGGTTGGCGGTCAACATGACCGCGGAGACATTCTTCAGCGACACGCTGTCGGTCGGCAGCATGTTGACGCCCATCTGGCCGAGCATGGAGATGATGCTCTGCTGGGCAAACTTGCTGGTGGCCCCGGTGCCGTCCAGGCCGACCACCAGGCCGTAACCGACCAGCTGGTTGTCGCGCACCCCGGCGACATTGGCGATGTCCTTGATCCGGTCGGCCTCGGCCGTGGCCGACAACAGGCCGAGCAGACAGCAGGCCAATGCCTGGCCGGCCCGGTTCAGGATACTTGACGGTCGTTTCATCGCATCGTCCTCAGAAGGGCAGTACGGTCAGGAAGAAGCGGGCCAGCATGCTGGTCAACTGAGATTTGTCGATCGACTGGGAGTTCTTCGATTCGATCTTGGCGTCGGCGATCTGGGTGGAATTCACCGTGCCCTCGCGGGTGATGTCGCGCGGGTTCACCACCCCGGCCAGGCGGATGTATTCGGTATCGTTGTTGACGGCCACCTGCTTCTCGCCGGAGACCAACAGATTACCGTTCTGCAGGACGTCGACCACCGTGACCGTGATGGATCCGGTCACGCTGTTGCTGTTGGTCTCGTCGTCCTTGAAGTCCTGTTTCGAGTTGGAGTCCGCCTCCCAGGTGGTGTCGCCGATGATCGGCAGCTTCTTGCCCAGCACGGTCGGCTTCGGGGCGTTCAGACTTGCGCTTGCGGCGCGATCCTCCTTGGTCTCCGACTTGCGTTTGACTTCGGTCTTCTCGACCAGCCTGACGGTCAGGGTGTCGCCGACATAACGCGCCCGCCTGTCCTCGAACAGCGCCAGGTTGCGATTGGCCTGATAGATCGCGCCGTTATTCCCGGCCATCGGCGCCAGTGCCTGGGGGCGCGCAGTCAGGGGTTGCTGGATGTTGGTCGAGGGCACCGTCGAGCAACCCGCCAGCAGGGTGGGAATCAGGGCTTGCAGCAACCACCTCATGGATTTGTTCATGGCTGGACATCCGATCCGTATCACAGTGCCTAACCCTACGCAAACCGTATGCCAGCTATTAACCCGATAATAATCAACACATTACGATGGGCGGGAAAAATAAAACAAGGGCATGCGGCAAGATTTGCCGCATGCCCAGGCAAGGCATTACCGGTTATCAGATCTGGGTCAGGCGCTGCAGCATCTGGTCCGAGGTGGTGATGGCACGCGAGTTCAGTTCGTAGGCCCGCTGCGCCACGATCATGTTGACCAGTTCCTCGGCCACATTGACGT
>JBAZLW010000032.1:0-14945 GCA_041650095.1 Hydrogenophilaceae bacterium
CACTTCGGTCTACCGCTTCACTGTCGGCGCGGAGGAATACCTGCTGGATAGGCTGCAAGCAGAGTCTGAGATGATATTGACCGAGTACCGGAACTCCCAGACCTATATTTCGCGTACCGTGAAAGATCTGGTATTCTGGCCGGACGAATGGTGCGTCCTGTTTAAGACGCATTGCGTGCCACCTTGGCCGCAACGTTTCTGGCGGACGCCGGGGCATCCGGCCGGTGCCCGTGTGGTCGCGTTTCCGGGCGTCCCCAATCCGCATGAGGCTGTCGTCGGGCAGTGGCCGGCGAAGCCGTGGAAGAAGCTCTACAAGTTCATTCGCCCGACGCCCTGGATACGGGAAGCCTGGGATTCGGCCGAGCGGGCCATCGCCGAGAACCGATAAGCGCGGATTCCATGCGGCGTATCCTGGTTATCGACGAGGGCAGCCCTGGCCACCTGACCCAGTCGCGCGGGCTGGCGAGGGCGCTCGCTGCACGGCTGGATGCCGAGGTCGAGGTCTATGCGGTTCGGCTTGCCCTGCGCGGTATCTTCCGCCCGCTGTTGAAGGTCGTCACCGGCATGGCTCGGCAGGGGTTGCCGGACTGGCTGCTGCGCTTGGCTTATCGCATGCCGGAGAGTTCGCCAGGGTTGTGCGCCGATGTCATCGTCACCAGCGGCGGACGCGGCCTGTATTTCGCCACCAGTCTCGCCCGCAGGCTCGGTTGTGCGCTGGTCTATTGCGGCGACCCGGCGCCCCTGCCCGCGTCATGGTGCGATGTCATACTGAGTCCGGCGCCGATATCGGGCCATGCCCGGGTGGTGACGACTGAACTGCTGGTGACGGAAATATCGCCGGATCGGGTGGCCGGGCGCGGAGCGGACTATCGTGACCCTGGCACAGCCTGTCTGGGCGCCTTGCTGATCGGCGGCGACTCGCGCAGCCACCGTTATGGGGAGGCGGACTGGGACGCCTTGATTCGTGGTGTGAACCAACTCGGTGAACGCGGTTGGCGCTGGTTGCTATCGACCTCGCGGCGTACGCCGCCTGCGGTCGAGAAACGCTTGCGGGCCGGCATCGATGCCCGGTACATCGTCAAAGCAGTCTGGTGGCACATGCTGCCCGAGCGTGTGATGCTCGACTATCTCGGAGCGGCCGATGTCGTACTGGTTACCCAGGACAGCCTCAGCATGCTCAGCGAGGCGATAGCCGCCGGCAAGCCGGCCGTTGCCCTGGTGCCTGCGGATACCCGGCCTTCGGCCTTCATTGAGTCCGTCCTGGCGCCGCAAGCCGCGCGGCATCGCATGGTGCGATTGCCAGTTGATTCGCTCGGAGGCTGGGAATACCAGGCCGACGCATTCGAAGTTGTCGATGCCGATCTGGCATCGCTGTATGCCGGTCGCGTGGCCGCTTTCCTGATCGACCGGCTGGGGTCCCGGACATGTTAGTCAATCACAAGTACAAACTGCTGTTCGTCCATATTCCAAAAACCAGCGGAGCCACCTTCCGTACCTACAACCGCCTGCATCTTTCTCCCAGATGGTGGAAACGTTACCAGGAAGTCGGCAAGGCGCATGATCCGCTGACGCGCGCAATCGCCGAGCGTTATAAGGATTATTACAAGTTCGCCATCGTGCGGAATTCATGGACGCTGATCGCCTCCGCGTATCGTTTCGAGACGCAGGGCGTCAGCGTCGACAGGCAGGGCCGGCCGCGCAAGCGCGATATTACGCTGTATGACTGGTTGACCGAGAAGGCCGAGCGTCAGGAGCATGGGCCGTTTCCACGTCAGTTGCAGTATGTATCGGATGGGCAAGGACTGCTGGTCGATTACCTGTGCCAGCAGGACGACCTGGCCGAGGGCATGCGGCATGTATTGACTGCGATTGGCGCCAGGTACGATCCGGCGGACTGGGCCAGACCCGCGCGCCATTATTATGGCGAATATAGCTGGAGATCTTATTTTCCGGACGCCAGGACACGCAGTTTGGTGGAGCAGTTGTGCCGTGAGGATATCGAGTATTTTGGCTGGGCATTGCCATGAATGGCTCTGTTGAATCGGCAACCGGCGTGCGCGGACCGGTTGCGGGTCATACGATTTCGGTCGTGTTGCCGGCGTATAACGTCGAACGTTACATCAGGGAATTGCTCGTTAGTCTGGTCAGCCAGACGGTGTCGTTCCACGAGATCTTCGTCGTCGACGATGGTTCGACCGATTCGACCCGATCAATCGTGCGGGAATTCCAGGAGCGCTACCCGATCATCGTATTGGAGCAGAAAAATTCAGGGGTCGGTGCGGCCAGGAACCTGGGTTTGGCGAGGGCAACCGGCGAATATATCTATTTCGTGGATGCGGACGATATCGTGGGAGTCGACTTCGTCGAGCGTATGCAGGGCCTGTTGTCCGAACATGAGGGAAGCGACCTGGTGTTTTTTTCCGGTGAGGACTTTCTCGATCCGGAGAGCGAGCCTAATGCGCGTTTGAAAAGCCATGACCGCAAGCTGGACGGCGTTTGGGAGACAGGTGTGCTGGCGGCCCTGGAACTGGTCGCGCATAAGGCCTATATCCCGGTTGTCTGGTTGTATGTCTCCAGGCGGTCGTTATGGATCGAAAATGGCCTGGAGTTCTGGAATAACCCTTATGAGGACCAGTGGCTGATCGATCGCCTCGTCCTGCTCGCCCAGCGCACGATCGTGCGAGATGTCAGGCTATATCGGCGCCGGATCAGGGAAGGCTCCCTGGCGCTTTCGAGATTGACTGGCCGCCACGAGCATGCCCTGCTGGCGCTCTACCAGGGGATCGTGGAGCAGATGCGCTCAGCGGGGTGCGGTGGAGACTGCCGGCGGTTATTGCGCACCCGGTTGCGGCCGATCTTCATCAAGTACATGCGGGTTTGCTTTTCCCTGGGCCACAAGCCGGAGATCGGCACCTACTTGAAATCCTGTCTGCGCGCCGGCTTGCCTCCGTCGTTCGGCATTTTTATGAAGTATTTCCGCTACCGCATCCACTTCGATAGATGGTTGCGGTATTGACTGAACCACCCTTCTCAGGCGATGGAGTCATGTTGAAACAGGTATTTTGTATTAAATGGGGCGACCGTTACGGTCCGGAGTATGTCAACCGGATTTACGGCATGGTTGCGCGCAACATCACGCCACCGTTCTGCCTGGTCTGCTTCACCGACAACCGTGCCGGCATCCGCCCGGAGGTCATCTGCCATGATCTGCCTGAACTGGGCTGTCCGGTGCCCACCAATGCACCCGGAAAGTTCCGCAAGGTGGCGTTGTGGAACCGGGACCTGTTCGGCCTGACCGGCACGGCCCTGTTTCTCGACCTGGATATTGTCGTTACGGGTGGCCTGGACGATCTGTTCGCATTCGGCGACCCGGACGACGTGATCCTGGCACGCAACTGGGTGAAACCGCTCGAACGCCTGGGCCAGACCTCGGTATTCCGATTTCCGGTCGGCAAGCATGGCTACATGCTGGACGACTTTCGCACCAACCCGGAAGGACTCGCCGGCAAATACCAATTCGAGCAGCGTTATGTCACAAATTGCATCCACGGCGGGGTGAAATTCTTCCCTTCGGCATGGATCCGGCATTTCCGGATGGATTGCCTGGGCCCTTGGCCATTGCGCTACCTCCGCGTGGCCGTATTGCCGAAGGATGCGCGGGTCGTCATGTTTCCCGGCAAGCCCGACCCGGCCGATGCCATTGCCGGGCGCTGGTCGGAGGAGGTCTGCCACAGACCACCCTTGGAACACCTGAAACGGCTGTTCGGACCGGAACGGGAGGGTAGCTTCGGTCGCCACCTGAAGCGTTACCTGCATCCAGTGCCCTGGGTGGCCGAACATTGGCGCGAATGACCTAGCCCCGACTAATCCATGGCGGGTTGACCGGGCGGCCGCCGGTAGACGGCGAAACGGCTGTCTTCATAGGCCTTGGCGAAGCCGGGGATATCGACTGTGCGGTCAACGTTCATGACGAAATGGGTTATCCCATAGCGCTCGACCAGTTGAGCGGCCAGCCTGTTTCGCTCGGCGGCATCGTGCGTTTCATAGATTTTCAAGGCCGACTGGTTGCGGCCCCACCATTCCAGCACTTCGGTATCCAGATAAGGATGCGACTTCCAGTTCGCCAGTACGGGCAAGCCCGTTTCCAGGCGGAAGCGATCGAAGTCGCTTGCCTTCGGCGGGACAAGATAGAGTTGGCTGACGGCAGCCGAGCTTTTGGCATAGGCGATGACGCCCATGCTTTTACCATGGGCATACTTCGCCCACTTGACATAGGTTTGCGCGGCCCCAAGTGCCAGGGTGGCAGTGAGGATGAAAAGGGCGATGTGGTGGATCTTGCGCTCGCCGGCCCTTACCGATAACCAGACGCTTGCCTTGGCGGAGAGCAGAACGATGGCAATGGGCATCAGCACGGCGGTGACCCGCCAAGGTGTCGTGAATGCCGCGGTCGCGTTCGGCATGATCAGCAAAGCAAGCGTGGCCAGAACTACCACGCCGGTTTGCAGCGCCATGATCAGAAAGAGGGGGCGGTTGCCTCGTACCGACCAGCTGGCCCAGACCAG
Source organism: Hydrogenophilaceae bacterium (assembly GCA_041650095.1). Classification (GTDB taxonomy): domain Bacteria; phylum Pseudomonadota; class Gammaproteobacteria; order Burkholderiales; family Thiobacillaceae; genus Parasulfuritortus. The sequence goes on from JBAZLW010000032.1 coordinate 4,563, forward strand.
GACAGCCAGTTTTGCCACATTGCCAAGGTCCATCCAGGCGGCGACCCGCGTGTGGTGGGGAATGCGCTGGTTGGCCAGTATGTCCATCGCTTGGCGCCAAGTGGTCTCCGAGCCGGGCATGAAGGCGACCGCCTGATAGACGCCGATAGGTATGGTCAGCGCCGCGAACAGGATCGCGGGAATCAGCGCCCTGAAAGTGAAGCCGCTTCTTGATGCTTCCCAGGTGATCGCAACCAGGATGAGCAGGGCGGATATCAGGTAGGCTCCGGGATGGGTAAGTACGGCGAGCGCCAGGCAGAGCGCCGCGGAAGTGGCCCGACCGTCGAGAAAATAACGCACGCCCAGCAACATGAATACCCCGAGCACGCAAGGCTGAAGGTAATGGTCGAGGATGTATTGTTTGGCGACGCCGGATGCCAATTCGTCGTTGAGCGGTGTGAGCAGGATCAGCGCGAACAGACCTGCGAATATCCATGCGGCCCGGCCCTGCCGCAGCTCGGGGTGGATCTTGGTGGCGATGCCGATCGCGGCCCAGGCGTAGACCGCGACCAATAGCGCGAACAGCACATGGAACAGGCCTGGTGGAAACCATCGGTAGACGGTTTCCACCAGGAAGGTGAATACCGGCAATGGATCCAGGGTGTTGGCGGTCCAGTCGGCGCCCAGATGGCCCCAACCGGCGCGGGCGGCGCCATGGAGGAATTTGGTGTTCTGGTTGTCGAAGTAGAGCGGCGATTGCGGATAGAACGCCGCCAAGAGCAGGACGAAAATCAGCAACGGCCAGCCGGTAAGCCTGAATGCGGCCTTGCCGGTCGGCGCGGAAGTGTTCAAAGTCGCCAGACCTGATAGCCGGCAGAGCTCAGGGCGGCTCGGTCGTGCATCGATTTGACGTCGGTGATCAGGCCGCCCGGCCTGAGGCGGGAGGTGATTTTGTCAACCGGGTTTTCGGAGTAGAAGCGGTGCGCGACTGCCGCCACGATCGCATCCGCATCCGTTGGCAACTCGTCCCACGGCGTCAGGGCGATGCCATATTCATGCATGGCTTCGGCACCGTCGGCGATGGGGTCGTGGACGAAGAGTTCGCAGCCATAGTCCTGCAACTCGCCGACGATATCCGCTACCTTCGAGTTGCGGAGATCGGCGCAATTTTCCTTGAAGGTCAGGCCGAGCACGATGATCTTGGCGCCCTTTACCGGGCTGCCCGACTTGATCAACTGTTTAACGGTCTGCTGGGCAACATATTGAGCCATGCCATCGTTGATGCGCCGTCCGGCCAGGATGACCTGAGGGTGATAACCCAGCATCTCGGCCTTGTGGGTGAGGTAGTAGGGATCCACGCCTATGCAGTGGCCGCCGACCAGGCCGGGACGGAAAGGCAGGAAGTTCCATTTCGTGCCGGCTGCTTCGAGGACTTCCAGGGTGTCGATGCCGAGCTTGTCGAAAATGATCGCCAGCTCGTTCATCAAGGCGATGTTCAGGTCGCGCTGGGTGTTCTCGATGACCTTGGAGGCTTCACCGACCTTGATCGAACTGGCTCGATGCACGCCGGCGGTGATGACCGAGGCATAGATACGCTCAACCTTGTCCAGCGTCTCCGGCAAGTCGCCGGAGACAACTTTAACGATCTTGGTGATGGTGCGTTCCCGGTCGCCTGGATTGACGCGTTCCGGGGAATAACCTACGAAAAAATCCTGTTTCCATTTCATTCCGGATTCGCGTTCAAGGACCGGAATGCATTCATCCTCGGTTGCGCCGGGGTAGACTGTGGATTCATAGATGACCGTAGCGCCACGCTTCATGTGCCGGCCGACAGTGGCTGAGGCGCCTATCAAGGGAGAAAAGTCGGGTTGGTGCGCCTCGTCCACCGGGGTGGGCACCGCAACAATCACGAAATCGGCCCGCCCGATCACCTCGGTGTCCGTGCTGACGGTCAACTGGGTCGCCTGCTTCAGGTCTTCCGTGCTGACTTCCCCGGAAGGATCGCAGTGATTGCGATAGCTGGAGATTTTGGCTTCGGATAGGTCATAGCCGAATGTCGGGTATTTCTTGCCAAATTCAACGGCTAGAGGTAGGCCGACATAACCTAGGCCGACGACGCAGATGGTAGGGTGCACGTGAATTCCTGTAGAGATGCCGCGTAATAATTAATGATCAAGTTTTCCGGCAGATATCGCAATATACGGCGAGGGTGGCTGCCAACATATTTTCCAGGGTAAAGGCATGCATGCCGGTCAGGACGGGCGGTTTGCTAAGCCATCGCTTAGTCAGACGGGTCAGTGCAGTCACGTCGCCAACTGCAACGCCTCCTTCAGGCAGGAGTTGTTCCAGCAACTCGCCGACCCCGCCATGGCCATAGCCCGCGACAGGTATGCCCAGGCTGAGCGCCTCCAGCACCGTGCGTCCGAATGCCTCCGGTTGGTTGGAAAGGGAAAAGACGATGTCCGAAATGGCCAGGATATTTTTCAGATCACCCCGCTGGCCGGTGAACGTGATGTCCTGAGCGATTCCCAGGGCTTGGGCGGCAGTTTTTAGCTCTTCCAGGTAGCCCGCCTTGCGGGGGTCCGCGCCGCCAACTATGAGGCCGTGTACGGGCAGCCCGTCGCGCCTGCAGGCGTCGATCAGGCGCAGGAAGTCCATGTGGCCTTTCAGGCGCGTTATCCGTCCGGGCAAGGTAAGGAGTCGTTTGCCCTGCAATTCGGGATATTGATCATTCCAGGCGGTAAGCCATGCCTCGGGCGGCTGTTGGCCGAAGAGGTATTCAGTTGGCGCCACTCCGCGCGGGATGACCCGTATGCGGGCCGGGTCGCACCGGGGGTAGTTGCTCAGGATGTATCTCCGTACGGTGTCGGATACCGCGATGACCACCTCCCCTCGGACCATGATCGCGCTATAGCTATTGATTGAATAAATGCCATGCACCGTGGTGACGAAATGCGGCCGGGTCCGCGGGTCCATGCCTTTCCAGGCCAGGTAGCCGATCCAGGCCGGCAGGCGCGAGCGGGCATGCAGGATGTCTACCTTGTTGTCGCGCAGGAAGCGGCGCAGGCGGGGGATCAGGCGCAGGGTCGAGAGCGACTTGCGGCCGATGTCCCATTGCACGTGTTCGCTGCCTTCGCGCAGCAGTTGCTCGACCAGGCGGCCGCCGGCAGAGATGACGATGGAGCGATGGCCGTGCTCGACCAGGTATCTGCCGACCTCCAGGGTGCCGCGCTCGACCCCCCCGGATTCGAGGGCCGGCAGGATCTGCACGACGGTCAGTTTGCGTTCCGGAACCATAGCTTGAATATTTCTTCGGCGCAGCGGCCGGCCTCGTCGAAGCGACCGCGGGGCGGCGGCAGGCGCCGGGTCTGTTGCCAGTCATTGAATTGAGTCAGCCAATTATCTCCCACCAGGCCGGCGATGCCGCGGCTGATTCGGGATTCGCCCATGGCAGGCAGGCCGATCAGTCCGACTGCGCAGCCGGCGGTCAGCGCCTCATAGACCATGGAAACGCTGTCTTCGGTCACCCAGGCCTGGCCGGACTCAGCCAGCGCCTGTTCCAGCCAGCCAGGCGGGGTGGCGGCATGGGGCAGGATTTCCAGACCGGTTCCGGCGGTCGCCTGGGCCAGCCTGACCATGAAATCAGGCGGGGTGCGGCGCGAGTCGGTCAGGCGCCAGCGGATCTCCGGCGCGGCGTTGAGCACGGCGCGGACCTGCCCGATCACGGCCACATCGTCCCAGCGATAGTGCGGCGAGGTACCGCCGATCAGGAACAGGCCGTCTCCCCGCGTTTTTTCCCCCGCTGGCACGACCGCGTTGAGGACGCCGCGGGTGGCGATCACGTTCGATCGGGTCGGTGGCTCATCGTGTTCGGGGACCAGGCAGAGGTCGAACCAGGCGAGTGGCAGGCTGGGCCGCATCAGCACCACGATGCGGCCGCCGCGGGCGCGCCGGGCAGCCAGGGCGGCCAGATGGGTGGCGTGGCCGGCGGCCAGGATCAGATCGGGGGCGGGCAGATCATCGCCGGCCGGGAAGCGGCCGCGCAGCCAGGCCAGTAGACCGGACCATCTTGCCGGCACCGGGATGTCGATGCACCGGCAGTCGGTCAGGCGACCGAGGGCATGGGCGAGGCCCAGGGTCTGCTTCTCATGCCCCGGTTTGCCATCGAGCAGGCGCCACAGGATCAGTGGACGGGGAAGGGCCGGGGGCATGATCGTGAATAAGTGGAATCGGGCTGCAGATCGCCGATTTTAGACGATGCCATGGCGGGATGGTGCGGCCTCATCAGGAACTTGTTGATTTGCCGAAGTTTATGGCTATTTCTGGACAAGTGGGCCCGTTTTCGGCAAACTTCGCCCGCCTCAACTCGCCAATGCGGCTCAACCTACGATGCCCAGAAAGCGCTCGCCGAAGCCTTCGGCCACCCCCGCCGTAGAGCCGGTACGAAAGATACTGGTCCTGCACGGCCCCAACCTGAACCTGTTAGGTACCCGGGAGCCCGCTCATTACGGCAGCCAGACCCTGGCCGACATCGATGCCGCCCTTCTTGAGCAGGGCGTTGCCGCCGGCGTGGCGGTGGAGTGCTTCCAGAGCAATGCCGAGGGCGAGTTGATCGACCGTATCCACGCCGCGCGTTCCCAGAACGTCGGCTTCATCATCATCAATCCCGCCGCCTACACCCATACCAGCGTCGCCCTGCGCGACGCCATGGCGGCGGTGGCGATCCCGTTTATCGAGGTGCATCTGTCCAATGTCCATGCCCGCGAAGCCTTCCGCCACAAGTCGTACTTTTCCGATCTTGCGGTTGGCGTGATCACGGGCCTGGGCGCGAACGGCTACCTGTTCGCGCTGGGCTATGCACTCCATGCCTTGGAGGAAAATTGAATGGATCTGCGCAAGCTTAAGAAACTGATCGACCTGGTGCAGGAATCCGGTATCGCCGAACTGGAAATCACCGAAGCCGAGGAAAAGGTGCGCATCACCAGTTCCTTTGCCAGCAGCCAGCCGGTCTACGCCCAGATGCCCATGATGCAGGGCATGGCCGCCCCGGTGGCCGCTGCCGCCGCGCCCGTGCCTGTTGCGGTCGATGTGGTCGAGCAGCCGGACGGCCATGTGGTCAAGTCGCCCATGGTCGGTACCCTGTACCGCTCGGCCTCGCCGGGCTCCAAGGCCTTCGTCGAGGTCGGTCAGCAGGTCAACGCCGGCGACACCCTGTGCATCATCGAGGCCATGAAACTGATGAACGAGATCGAGGCCGATGTCGGCGGCACGGTCAAGGCGATCCTGATCGAGAACGGCCAGCCGGTCGAGTACGGCGAGCCCCTGTTCATCATCGGTTGATTTGGTTGAGATTCAAGGCGCAAGAGACAAGATGCAAGAGGGTAGAGCGGCGTTGCTGCGGCCGCTCTTGAATCTTGAGTCTTGACTCTTGGATCTGAGGCCGGAAAGAGGTATCCATGTTTGAAAAAATACTGATCGCCAATCGCGGCGAAATTGCCCTCCGTATCCAGCGCGCCTGCCGCGAGATGGGCATCAAGACCGTGGCGGTGCATTCCGAGGCCGACGCCGAGGCCAAGTACGTTCGCCTGGCCGACGAGTCGGTCTGCATCGGTCCTGCGCCGTCGGCCAAGAGCTACCTGCATGTGCCCGCCATCATCGCGGCGGCCGAGGTCACCGATGCCGAGGCCATCCATCCCGGCTATGGCTTCCTGTCCGAGAACGCCGACTTCGCCGAGCGGGTCGAGCAGTCCGGTTTCACCTTCATCGGCCCGCGTCCGGAAACCATCCGGCTGATGGGCGACAAGGTCTCCGCCAAGGATGCCATGAAGGCCGCCGGCGTGCCCTGCGTGCCCGGTTCCGAGGGCGCTCTGGGCGAGGACACCGATGAATGGCTGCGCATGGCCAACGACATCGGCTATCCGATCATCATCAAGGCGGCGGGTGGCGGCGGCGGTCGCGGCATGCGCGTGGTACATACCGACGCCGCCCTGATCCAGTCGGTGCAGATGACCCAGGGCGAGGCCGGCGCGGCGTTCAACAATCCTGTCGTGTACATGGAGAAGTATCTCCAGAACCCGCGCCACATCGAGATCCAGGTTCTCGCCGACGAGCATGGCAACGCGGTGCACCTGGGCGAGCGCGACTGTTCCATGCAGCGCCGCCACCAGAAGGTCCTGGAGGAGGCGCCCGCGCCCGGCCTGGACCCGAAGCTGCGCGCCAAGATCGGCGAGCGCTGCGCCGAGGCCTGTCGGCAGTTCGGCTACCGCGGTGCCGGCACCTTCGAATTTCTGTACGAGAACGGCGAGTTCTTCTTCATCGAGATGAACACCCGGGTCCAGGTCGAGCACCCGGTCACCGAGTTGATCACCGGGGTCGACATCGTCCAGGAGACCATCCGCATCGCCGCCGGCGAGAAACTCTCGGTCAAGCAGAAGGACATCCAGTTCCGCGGCCACGCCATCGAATGCCGGATCAATGCCGAGGACCCCTACACCTTCGTACCCTCGCCCGGCCGCATTACGCTCTACCACGCCGCCGGCGGACCGGGCATCCGGGTCGATTCGCATGTCTACCAGAACTACTACGTGCCGCCGCACTACGATTCCATGATCGGCAAGCTGATCTCCTACGGTGCCACCCGCGCACAGGCCATCGCCCGCATGCGCATCGCCCTGTCCGAGATGATCGTCGAGGGGATCAAGACCAACATCCCGCTGCATCAGGAACTGCTCACCGACGCGGCGGTGCTGCAAGGCGGCATGAGCATCCATTACCTGGAGCAGAAGCTCGCGGCCAAGAAGGGCTGAGGGAAGACAGATGCAAGATGCAAGAGTCAAGATACAAGTACGGAAAAAGGTGCGTCAGCGCCTGTCCTTGCGTCTTGCATCTTGGGCCTTGAATCTGGTCGCTTGAATCTGCCATGTGGTTATCGCTCAAACTGGCGGTGGACGGCGACCGGGCCGAAACCCTCTCCGATGCCCTGATGGCGGCCGGCGCCTTGTCGGTGGCGATCGAGGACCGCGATGCCGGTACCGCGGCCGAGGCAGCCCAGTTCGGCGAGCCGGGCCTGGCCGACCCGAAATCCTGGCAGCACAACTGGCTGGTCGCCCTGCTGGAGGCCGACACGGACGTGCCGGCGTTGATCGCCGGCCTGGGCCTGCCGGCCGAGAGCGAATATCAGGTCGAGACGGTCGAGGAGCAGGACTGGGTCCGCCTCACCCAATCACAGTTCGATCCCATCCCCATCTCCGGCCGGCTCTGGATCGTGCCGTCCTGGCACCAGGCGCCCGACCCGGACGCCATCACCATCGTCCTCGATCCCGGCCTCGCCTTCGGCACCGGCAGCCACCCGACCACCCGGTTGTGCCTGAAATGGCTGGAGGCCAGCCTGGCCGGCGGCGAGACGGTGCTCGACTACGGCTGCGGTTCCGGCATCCTGGCCATCGCCGCCGCCCGCCTGGGCGCGGCCAGGGTGGTCGGCGTCGACATCGACCCCCAGGCGGTACAGTCCGCCCGCGACAATGCCGAGGCCAATGGCGTTGCGGCGGAATTCCTGCTGCCGGACCAACTCCAGGTCGGCCAATACGACGTTGTCGTCGCCAACATACTCACCAACCCGCTCAAGGCACTGATGCCCTTGCTGGCCGCACACGTCCGGCCGGGCGGCCGTATCGTCCTGTCCGGCATACTCGATGCCCAGGCCGAGGAGGTGATGACGCTCTACGGCCAAGCCTTTGCCATGCATCATGCGGCCACCGAAGAGAGCTGGGCCCTGTTGACCGGGACCCGGAAATAGTGGAGCTTTCCGAAAGCCACAGACCGGGAAGCCATGCTCACCACCTGCCCAGAGTGCCAGACCACGTTCCGCCTCAGCCATACCCAGTTGGAAGCGCGGCGGGGCTTGGTGCGTTGCGGCTATTGTCGAGCGGTGTTCAATGCCTACGATACCCTGCTACCGGAATTTGAAACCCCGGCGTCACCCCCGACCGAGACACTTGAACACGCCATCCCATCCTTCCTGGTAGAGCCCAGGGAAACCAGGCAGCCGGAAATACCTGAACCGATCTTCGCCAGGACCCTGCAGCTACCGGAGATGGAGCCTGAAGAACCGGAAGCTGAAGAGCCCGAGGCTGAGGAAGCAGAAGCCAAGGATTCTGAGTCTGAGGTCGATGCCTTCGTGCTGCATCTGTCCGACCGGATCAGCGAGGAGGAGGGACCAAAATTCGAGCCGCCTCCGGTCATGCCGTTTGCCGACAGTCCGGATGCCATCCTGCTGTCCGAACTGCCGACCCGTGCCCAGCTCGAACCGGAACCGCCTGCAGGCCGGAAGATATGGCTGGGCTTGTTGAACGTGCTGCTGGTTGTGGCCCTGCTCGCCCAGGCCGCTTATTTCCTGCGCGGCTCTCTAGTCGCGTGGATGCCGGAACTCAGGCCAGGCCTGGCCTCGGTCTGCGAGAGGTTGGGTTGCCAGATTCCCCTGGACAGCGACATCGAGGCCATCCGGGTCGAGTCCTCTTCGCTGGAGACCGACCCGGAGCAAGCCAACCGGGCCACCCTGCGGGTTAGTTTCAGCAATCGCTCGCGGACTCTCCAGCAGTGGCCACATTTTGTGCTCAAGCTGACCGACTGGCAGGGCGGGCCACTGGCACAGCGTGCCTTCGGCCCGGCCGATTATCTGGCCAAGGACAAGGCCCACCGGAACGGCATGGCGCCGATGAGCGAACATGAGTTCCACCTCGACCTGGACCTGGGCGGTCTCAGCGCGTCGGGCTACGAGGTGCAGGCGCGCTATCCCTAGAATCGCGGACAACGAAGTCGAAAATTCGCCTTGCCCACCCCGGGGGGGCGGGGGATAATCCCGGTCCCTTTTTTGTAACCAATCTTTCTTTTTGGGGCAATGGGCCATGTCCGAACTGACAGGCGCTTCTGTTCTCACCAAGACCAGCCCGGCCCTGCCGGTGGACTGGTACTTCGACCCGCGGCTATACGAACTGGAGATGAAACTACTGTTCGAAGACGGACCGGGCTATGTGGGACACGAGCTGATGGTGCCCGCTACGGGCGATTATCACGTGCTGGATTGGCTGCACGGTGGCGGCAAGATGCTGGTGCGCAACGAGGCGGGCGTCGAACTGATGTCCAATGTCTGCAGGCACCGCCAGGCCCAGATGCTGAAAGGCCGTGGTAGCGCGACCAACATCGTCTGCCCGTTCCATCGCTGGACCTATGGCCTCGACGGCCAGCTCATGGGCGCGCCGCAGTTCCCAAACAATCCCTGCCTGCACCTGGGCAAGAAGACCCTGCAAGGCTGGAACGGCCTGTTGTTCGAGGGCAAGCGCGACGTCGTCGCCGACCTGTCGAAGATGGCGGCCGCCAGGGACCTGGATTTCTCCGGCTACGTCTATGACCGTACCGTGATCACCGACTACAAGTTCAACTGGAAGACCTTTATCGAAGTCTACCTTGAGGACTATCACGTGGTGCCCTACCACCCCGGCCTCGGCCAGTTCGTCGACTGCGACCAACTGAAGTGGGAATACGGCGACTGGTGGTCGGTGCAGACCGTCGGCGTCAACCGCGCCCTGAGCCGGGCCGGCAGCGAGATCTACAAGCGCTGGAGCGAGCAGGTGCTGCGCTACCGCGATGGCAAGCCGCCCGAGCACGGCGCCATCTGGCTGACCTACTACCCCAACATTATGGTCGAGTGGTATCCGCACACCCTGTGCGTCAGCACCATCGTGCCGACCGGAGTCGAGTCCTGCCTCAACGTGGTCGAGTACTACTATCCCGAGGAGATCGCCCTGTTCGAGCGCGAGTATGTCGAGGCCGAACAGGCCGCGTACCGTGAGACGGCGATCGAGGACGACGATATCTGCTACGGCATGCACAATGGCCGCAAGGCCCTGTACGAGCAGGGCATCAGCCAGGAAGGCCCCTATCAGTCGCCCACCGAGGACGGCATGGTGCACTTCCACGAGTGGTATAGACGGATCATCGAGCCGCACCTCGCTGGCCTGTAGAAAAGTCAAAACGGCTACCATTGGCAGCCGTTTTGGTTGACGCACCATCAGCACGGGGTTACGTTGCCCGAACCGGGCGGCAGTTCTGCCCCTCTCAGAAGGCGCCGATATGAAATTCCTGAACATGAAGCTGGTCGCTGCGCTTGTCGCGTCGATTTCGATGCTGGCTACCGGACCAGCCTGGAGCGCGACTGCGCCGCATAAAAAAGCCAAGTCGGCGCTCAAGCACAAGCACATAGTCAAGCACAAGAGCAGGGCGAGCAGTCGTCAGGCTGCTGCGGCCGTTGCGGCGGTGTCCATACCGGTCGTTGCCATGACGGTTGAAACGTCGAATGCCCAGCCCGGCTATACCCCGGTTACGCCCGCGGCCAACCCCTATCTCGCC
>JBAZLW010000033.1:0-14729 GCA_041650095.1 Hydrogenophilaceae bacterium
GATCCCTGGGCATCAGGCCCTTGCGGCTCATGGCCGGTCCCCTATGGCACTTTCAGGCGCTACCGAACCAGTGTCCTCGGCCTTGATCACCTGGATGTGCTTCAGGTCCGGCACCGACATGCGCAACTGGCCGCGGGCAATCTGCTCGATGCGGGAGTGCATCGACCAGGTGCTCTGCTCCAGTTGCAGCCGGCCCCACTCGATGTCCAGTTCGCGCCCCTGCCGCTCCTGCGACTGGAGTTCCACAAACAACTTGCGCGCCTGATGGCGCGCAGTGACGACGGCGAGGGCACACACGCCCAACAGGATCGCCAGGGGGATATTCAACCTGAACATGCCCCCTCCTTGGCTGGTGCGGCGGTTCGCTCGGCGATCCTCAGCACGGCGCTACGGGCACGCGGATTGCGGGCAACCTCGGCCGCCGACGGCCGGATGGCTCGACCGACCAGGCGCAAGCGCCCCTCCGGGACTTGGCTGGCCGGCACGGGTATCTCGGGCGGCAGTTCCTCGCCCTTGGCCTCACCGCGCATGAACCGCTTGACGATCCGGTCTTCCAGGGAATGGAAGCTGATTACCGCCAGACGCCCACCCGGCCGCAGCAGGTCGACCGCACGCGGCAACGCCTCGGCGAGTTCTTCAAGCTCGCGGTTAACGTGAATCCGCACAGCCTGAAAGGTGCGCGTGGCCGGGTCCTGGCCACGCTCGCGGGTACGTACCGCTCCGGCGACAATTTCCGCAAGCCTGCGGGTCGTGGTGATCGGCTGGAGCGCGCGTGCCGCGACAATCGCCCTTGCAACCGACTTAGCAAACCGCTCTTCGCCATATTCCCTCACTACCCGGGCAATCTCTTCTTCGGGTGCCTGGTTGAGCCAATCCGCCGCGCTGACGCCATGGCTGGTGTCCATCCGCATATCGAGCGGAGCCTGATGGCGGAAACTGAATCCGCGTTCGGGCGTATCGATCTGCGGGCTCGATATGCCCAGATCGAACAGGATGCCGTCCGCCACCTCGACGCCGTTGTCCCGTACCACTTCGGCCAGACGGCTGAACGGCGCATGGGCGACGGAGAACCGGGCATCGTGCCAGGCACGGCCGGCCGCGACCGCTTCCATGTCCCGATCCAGGGCCAGCAGGCGGCCGGACTCGCCCAGCCGGGCCAGGATCGCCCGGCTGTGACCGCCGCGGCCGAAGGTAGCATCGACATAGACGCCGTCCGGCTGCACGTTCAGCCCTTGCACCGCTTCATCCAGCAGCACCGTGACGTGAGCCTCACCCGTTTCTGCCATGGCAAGGGCGCTCACAGGGAGAAGCCCTTCAGGCCATCCGGGACTTCGCCCTTGCGCATGGCCTCGTCCAGCTGTGCCGGCAGGTCGATCACGGCATCGCACTGGGCCTGCCAGGCGGCAGCGCTCCAGATCTCGAATTTGTTGCCCTGACCGATCAGCACCACATCCCGTTCCAGGCGGGCGCGTTCGCGCAGCAGCGACGGCAGCAGGATGCGGCCGGTGCCATCCATGTCCAGGTCGGTCGCCGAGCCGACCAGCAGGCGTTGCATCTGCCGGCTGAGGGGATCGAAACTGGGCAGGGCGTTGAGCTTTTGCTCGATGGGTTCCCATTCCGGGAAGGGGTACAACAGCAGGCAGGAACTCGGGTCCAGCGTCAGCACGAGCCGGCCGCCGCAACGCTGCATCAGCATGTCGCGGTATTTGGTCGGAATCGCCAGACGGCCTTTGCCGTCCAGCGCTATTGGCGTCGCACCTCTAAACATTGTTGTCCCCGGGGGCCCAGCTTCTCCACCAAACCCCACAATCCTCCACAAACTCCCACTCGCGCTCACTATAGAGATACAAAAGCGCGCCAGTCAAGCGAGAAATGTCGATTTTTTTAATGACAACAAGGACTTACGATGAGCAGTAGAAATGACTATTCAATCCTAATTAACGCACTACACGCCGTACTTAAAGTTGTTTATCAAGAATAACGCGCAGCCGGCCGGTCCGGAGGCGCCAGGTGTGGCCAATGACCCGCACTATGCGATGGTCGGACAGCGCCGCATTGAAACGGCCTGAGCACATCTACCCACGGCCGTTTGACTGTGGCGCACGGCATAAAAACCCGCCCGAATTCCCGATACACTGCCCGGCTGCCGACCGCCAATCGGCAACAGTTTTCCCGGCGCCCGCCGTTAATAGCTAACTTGAGAGCTATATCCTTATATATATGCTGCCTATACCCGTTACCCCTCGCCTCGACGACACCCGGACTGCCACGCTGCTGCTGGTGGACGACACCCCGGAGAATCTGGCTGTGCTGGCCGAACTGCTGTCGCCCTCGTATCGGGTGCTGGTCGCCAACTCAGGGCCGCGCGCCCTGCGGCTGGCACAGTCCGAGCCCAGACCCGACCTGATCCTGCTCGATGTCATGATGCCCGACATGGATGGCTACGCCGTCCTCGGCCAACTTCGAGACAGCCCCACCACGGCCGATGTGCCGGTCATCTTCGTTACCGCGATGACCGCCACGGAGGATGAGCAACGCGGTTTCGATCTCGGCGCCGTCGACTACATCACCAAGCCGATACGGCCGCCCATCGTGCTGGCCCGGGTCAAGGCACAACTGGAACTGAAAGAGGCGCGCGACTGGCTGCAGAACAAGAACGAAGTTCTGGAAGCCGAAGTGGCCGCGCGCCTGAGCGAGATACTGCTGATCCAGGATGTCAGCATTCATGCCCTGGCACGGCTGGCCGAAACGCGCGACCCCGAAACCGGCAACCACATTCGTCGCACCCAGTCCTATGTCCACGCCCTGGCCACCCATCTGCAAACGAACCCGCGCTTTTCCGAACTGCTCAGCCTCGATTACATCGAGCAACTGGCCAAATCGGCACCACTGCACGACATCGGCAAGGTCGGCATCCCGGACCACATCCTGCTCAAGCCCGGCAAGCTCACGCCCGAGGAATGGGAGATCATGAAGACCCATGCGCGCCTGGGCTCCGAGGCGATCGAGCAGGCCGAGCATGATGCCATCAAGCCGGTGGCATTCCTGGCCATCGCCAAGCAGATCGCCCACTGGCACCACGAAAAATGGGACGGCAACGGCTACCCGGACGGCCTGGCCGGCGACGCCATCCCGGTGCCCGCCCGCCTCATGGCCCTGGCCGACGTGTTCGACGCCCTCATCTCACGGCGCGTCTACAAACCGCCCATGTCATACGAGCAGGCGCGCGAAATCATCATCGGCGACCGCGGGCATCACTTCGACCCCGATCTGGTCGATGCCTTCATCGAAGTTTTTGACGAGTTCGTGGCCATCGCCGAACGCTACGGCGACGACCCCGGCCGATAGATCATGGCCCAGGCCACCCAATCCTTTCGGGCCGATCCGGCGACCGCCCAGGCCGACGCCGAGACCCGGCTGGCCTGGCTGCTCGAAGCCACCGGCGTGGGCACTTGGGAATACGATCATGCCAGCGGCCAGATGAACTGCAATGACACCCTGAACGCCTGGCTGCGCGACTGGCAGGCATCAAACGATTTCAAGGACTGGCTGGCACAACAGTTGGCCAACAAGCCATTTCAGTCACGCTATTGGACGGCCGAATACCGGGTGCCCGGTTCTCATGACGAAACACACTGGCTGGCGCTACGCGGCCAGGCCTCCCGCGGCGACGAGACGGCCAGTTCCATGCTCAGTGCCGGCATTGCCTACGAAGTAACCGAGGCGATGCGGCTGCAACGCGCACTGGAAGCGGAACGCTTACGTCTGCGCACCCTGGTCAGCACGGTCCCCGACCTGATCTGGCTGAAAGACCCGGAAGGCGTCTATCTCGCCTGCAACCCGACGTTCGAGCGCTTTTTCGGCGCCCACGAGACCGACATCGTCGGCAAGACCGACTATGACTTCGTCACCAGGGAACAGGCGGATTTCTTTGGCGAACATGACCGCAAGGCCATGCTCGCCAAAGAGCCCAGCGTAAACCAGGAATGGGTCACCTTTGCCGACGATGGCCACAAGGCGCTGCTGGAAACCATCAAGACCCCGATGCGGGATGCCAACGGCCTGCTCATCGGCGTGCTCGGCATCGCCCGCGACATCACGGCCGCATACCGGGACCAGGAACAACTCACCGCCCAGGTCGCCGAGTTGCGCCGCTGGCAGGATGCCACCCTGGGGCGCGAGCTGCGCCTGCTGGAACTCAAGCGAGAGGTCAATGCCCTGCTCGCCGAGCATGGTCAGGCGCCCCGCTACCTCAGCGTGGACAGCCGTGCCGCCCAGGAGGACCGCACACAGGGAGACCCGCCATGACCTCCTGCCGGCACCTGCCGGGCTGGTTGCTGGCGACCGTCTTCATGCTGTCCGGCTGCAGCGACAACCGAAACCAGGCCGTGTACCAGCCCGGGTTCGACCAGGATCCGCCAAGCGCGTCGAACCGCAAGGAATACCTGTTCGGGGTGCACCCGCTGCACAATCCGGAACGGCTGTTTGCCAGCTACGGCCCCATAGTCGATCGCCTCAACGCCGCCATACCGGAGGCCCGCTTCACCCTGGAGGCCTCGCGCAACTACGATGAATTCGACAAGAAGCTGTATGGCCGCCGGTTCGATCTGGCGCTGCCCAATCCCTATCAGACCATCAACGCCCTGCGCCACGGCTACCGGGTGTTCGGCAAGATGGCCGACGACGACCGTTTCCGCGGCATCATCCTGGTCCGCCGCGACAGCCCCATCCGCGCGGTCACCGACCTGAATGGCAAGGTGGTGAGCTTTCCCGCCCTGACCGCACTTGCCGCCACCATGCTGCCGCAGCACTTTCTGCTCGAACACGGCCTGCCGTTCGGGGCCTATCAGGCACGCTATGTCGGCTCGCAGGAATCCTCGATCATGAACGTCTATCTGGGCGACAGCGCCGCCGGCGCCACTTGGCCGCCGCCCTGGATCGCCTTCCAGAAGGATCACCCTGCCGAGGCCAGTCAGCTCAAGGTGCAATGGCAGACCGCATCCCTGCCCAACAACGGCCTGGTCGCGCGCGACGATTTCCCGCCCGAACTGCTCGCCAAGGTCGCCGCCACCCTGTTCAGCCTGCAGCAAAGCGAGACCGGTCGCACCCTGCTGGAACGCCTGCCGCTGTCGCGCTTCGAGCCGGCCGACGAGAACACCTACCAGCCGGTGCGTGACTTCATCGCCCATTTCAGCCTGACCGTGCGGCGATTGCCGGAACAACCCTGACCCCGTGATGAAGAGCCTGTCCAGACATCTGCGCGAAATCTCCATCCGGCAGCAGCTGATCGCCGGCTTTGCCGCCCTGATGGCGCTGTTGATGAGCTTGCTGGTCATCACCCAGGTCTACCAGCAGGGCGAATTCCTCGAACGCAACAGCCAGCAGCATGCCTACGGCCTGGCCAACACGCTGGCGGTGAGCAGCACCTCCTGGGTGATGGCGAACGATGTCGCCGGCCTCCAGGAGATAATCCGCTCGGTAGCCAGCGAGCCCAACCTGCACTATGCCATGCTGGTCGGCCCGGACGGCCGGGTGCTGGCGCACAGCGATCCAAGCCGGATCGGTCTTTACCTGACCGACCCGCGCAGCCGCCAGTTGATCGGCCTCCCGGCGCGGCTCACGCTGCTGGCCGGCGATCACCGGCTGATCGACGTGGCGGCGCCGGTGCTGAGCAACGGCCGGCTGCTCGGCTGGGCACGGGTCGGCCTGGGCCGCGAGGAGGTCACCGCCAACCTCGGCCGCATCCGCCGCGACGGCATCCTGTTTACCCTTGCCGGCATCGTCCTGGGCGGCCTGTTCGCCTTCGCCATCGCCCATGGCCTCACCCACGGACTGCGCCGCCTGATCGACGGCATCGACCGGGTCGCCGCGGGCGAACGCGGATTCCGGCTCAAATTCCGGCGCAAGGACGAGATCAGCCGCCTGGGCGACGACTTCAATCGCATGCTGTCCGCCCTGGAGACCAACGAGCGCGAACGCGAAGCCGCGGAGCACGTGGCGCGCGCCACCCAGGCCGAGATGACCGGGCTGCTGGCCCGTGCCGACGACTCCCGCCTCGCCCTGCTCAGCATGCTGGAAGACCAGAAGGCGGCGGAGACGGCCTTGCGCCACAGCGAGGCCCGCCTGCGCGACGCCCAGCGCGTGGCCCATATCGGCAGCTGGGACCTGGACCTGGTACGCAACCACCTCTGGTGGTCGGATGAAATCTACCGCATCTTCGAGATCGATCCGGACCGCTTCGGCGCCTCCTACCCGGCCTTTGTCGAGGCCATCCACCCGGACGACCGCGAGCGGGTGGACCGGGCCTACCAAGCATCCGTCGCCGAGCGGATCCCCTATGACATCGTGCATCGCCTGCTGCTGCCGGGCGGGCGCATCAAGCACGTGCACGAGCGCTGCGAGACCCATTACGCCGAAGACGGCCAACCGCTGCGTTCATTCGGCACGGTTCAGGATGTCACCGAGCGGGTACTGGCCGAGGCGCAATTACGCAAGCTTTCCCTCGCGGTGGAACAAAGCCCAAACAGCATCGTCATCACCGACCTCAACGCCCGCATCGAATATGTCAACCAGGCCTTCGTCCAGGCCTCCGGCTACAGCCGCGACGAGGCCATCGGCCTGACCCCGGGCGTCCTGAAATCCGGCCTGACCCCGCGCGCCGTCTACCACGACCTCTGGCAGAAACTGACCCGGGGCGAGATATGGCGCGGCGAGTTCGCCAACAAACACAAGAACGGCGAGATCTACTACGAAATGGCCACCATCGCGCCGATCCGCCAGCCCGACGGCCGCATCACCCACTACGTGGCGGTGAAGGAGGACATCACCGAGAAAAAACGCGTCGGCGAGGAACTGGAACGCTACCGCCACAACCTGGAGGAACTGGTTCAGGAACGCACCCGCCAACTGGTCGATGCCAAGTTGGAGGCAGAGACCGCCAATCGGGCCAAGAGCTTCTTCCTGGCCAACATGAGCCACGAAATCCGCACCCCGATGAATGCCATCGTCGGCCTCACCCATTTGCTCCAGCTCGGCAACCACAGCCCTGATCAGGTCGACAAACTGCGCAAGATCACCGACTCCGCCCACCACCTGTTGTCGGTGATCAACAATGTGCTCGACATCTCCAAGATCGAAGCCGGGAAACTCAACCTGGAGAGCGTCGACTTCGACCTCGACCGTCTGCTCGGCAACGTCGCCAATCTGGTCCTGGACAAGGCCCGCGACAAGGGCCTGGAACTGGTCGTCGATCTGGCGCCCAACCTGCCGCGTTGGCTGCGTGGCGACCCCACCCGGCTGACCCAGGCCCTGCTCAACTATGCCGGCAATGCGGTCAAGTTCACCGAAGCCGGCTCCATCACCCTGCGCGCGACCCTGGTCGAGGAAAACGACGCCGAGTTGCTGATCCGTTTCGAGGTTCGCGACACCGGCATCGGCATCTCGGCGGAGGCCCTGGCGCGTCTGTTCCAGCCCTTCGAGCAGGTGGACAGTTCCACCTCCCGTCGCTACGGCGGTACCGGCCTCGGCCTCACCATCACCCAGCGTCTGGCCGAATTGATGCGCGGTAAGGTCGGCGCCGAAAGCCAGCCGGGGCAAGGCAGCGTGTTCTGGTTCAGCGCGCGTCTGGCGCATGCTGAACACGCCGTCTCCGGCATGGCGCACGTTGCCATGAAAGGGGGCCGCGTCCTGTTGGCCGATGACGCCCCTGAGGCGCGCACCGTGCTGGCCGACATGTTGCAGGGGCTCGGACTGCGGGTCGATGCGGTCGAATCGGGCGCGGAGGCGCTCAGCTGCATCGCGGCAGCCGACCAGGCCGGGGCACCCTATGACCTGGTGGTGCTGGACTGGCGCATGCCCGGCCTGGACGGCATGGAAACCGCACGCCGGCTTCAGACCATGCCGCTATCCCACTCGCCTGAACGCCTGCTGGTGACGGCCTACGACGAACCGGATCTGCGCGATACCGCTCACGCCGCCGGTTTCCATTCGGTCCTGATCAAGCCGGTGACGCCCTCGACGCTGTACAACAACGTGATGTCGCTGTTCGATGCCGGCGCCGTGCCGGACACTGCCGACGAGGCGATTCCCGAGTCCGGGCTGGCGGCCGACTTCAGCGGCGCCCGCCTGCTGGTGTGCGAGGACAACCCGATCAACCAGGAAGTCGCCCTGGAATTGCTGCGCGCGGCCGGGTTCGACGCCGACCTGGCGGAAAACGGCGCCGTGGCCTACGAAAAGGTCCTCCAGGCCACCGAACGGCAGCCTTATGACCTGATCCTGATGGACATCCAGATGCCGGTGATGGACGGCCTGGAGGCGACCCGGGCGATTCGCGCCCTGCCCGGTCAGGACAAGGTGCCGATCCTGGCGATGACTGCCAATGCCTTCAGCGAGGATCGCCAACTCTGCCTGGAAGCCGGCATGAACGACCATGTCGGCAAACCGGTAGACCCGGATGCACTCTACGCGGCCCTGGCGAAATGGCTGCCGAAACGGCCGCAGGCACCAGCCCAGAGCGCCCGGACCACACCGGACGGGGCCGACCAGGCACGCTTCGCCACGATCCCCGGGCTGGACCTTAAGGCCGGTCTGCGCATGACGCGCGGCAACACGGCGAAATACGCCGCCTTGCTGCGCCTGTTCATCGAGCATCACGAGAACGACATGACGCGCCTGCGCGACTGCCTGGCCACCGGCGACGCCACCCAGGCCAGGCGGCTGGCGCACACCCTCAAGGGCGCGACCGGAACCATCGGCGCCAAGACACTGGAAACGCTCGCCCGGGAACTTGATGCCGCCCTCAGTCAAGGCCGCCCGGCGCCGGACGTCGAGGCCTGCATCGCATCGTTCGAGCAGGCACAGCAGGTCTTCACCAGAACGGTGCGCCAAGTCCTCGCCGCGCCGTCAAACGCGGCCGCCGGGGCAGACACGGCCATCGACCTCACCCGGCTGGGAGCGCACCTGGACCGTCTCGCGGCCCTGCTCGCGGAAGGGAACGCCAGTGCCATCGCCCTGATGCGGGAAAACGCACCCGAACTGCAGTGCGCCCTGGGGGAGGCCGCGGAACCGCTGCAACGCCAGATCGAGTCCTTCGATTTCGAGCCCGCACTGGACACGCTACGCCATATCCGCGCACGTCTGGCGATCTGACATGGACGTCATCTTTCTCATCTACGGACTCGCCTTCCTGGCCCTCGGACTGGTCCTGACGATCTGGCCCAAGCAGGACAGCCGCTTTGAACTGGCCACCCTGAGCCGCTGGCTGGCGGCCTTCGCCTTCGTCCATGGCACCCTGGAATGGACCGACCTCTGGCGTGTGGAACGCGGCGACACCGAGACCCTCGCCACCCTGCGCCCGTACCTGCTGCTCGTCTCCTATCTGCTGCTGTACGAGTTCGGCCGCCGCCTCGTAGTCGTTTCCCTGCCCGACGGCCGCCTGCGCCTTCTCCTCTCCGGACGCACGCACATCGTTCTGCTCGCCATCATTGCGGCAGGCAGCCTGGGGGCCGCCGATCCCATGCTCAACCTCACCATCTGGTCGCGCTACCTGTATGGCTTCCCGGCCTCGCTGCTCGCCGGCATC
Organism: Hydrogenophilaceae bacterium; assembly: GCA_041650095.1. Classification (GTDB taxonomy): domain Bacteria; phylum Pseudomonadota; class Gammaproteobacteria; order Burkholderiales; family Thiobacillaceae; genus Parasulfuritortus. Next base: position 9,581 of record JBAZLW010000033.1, read on the forward strand.
GGTTTCCTGCTTTATTGCCAGAACCGCATCCAGCCGAGGCTGGAGACCGACGAATTCCGCCCGGTTCGGCGCGCCTGCCTGCTTGCCAGTTTCGCCTTCGTCGCCTATGCCGTGCTGGGCGGCCTGGTGGTGCCGCGTGCCGACTGGGCGCCCGCGGCCTGGATCAACCAGGACAGTTTCCTGGCCGCCACCGGCATCCCGGTGCAATTGTTCCGCGCCGCCTGCGCCATTGCGCTGGCGTTTTCCGTAGCCTACATACTGCGCATCTTCCATCTCGAACGCTCGTACAGCCTGCGTGTTGCGCTCGAGCGCACCCAGATCGCGCTCAACCAGGCCGATCGCCTGGGGCGACACAACCAGTTGCTGCTGGAGTCGATGGCCGAGGGCATCTTCGGTGTCGACAGCCAGGGCCGCACCACCTTCATCAATCCGGTGGCGCTGGCCCTGCTGGGCTACGCGGCGGAAGACCTGATCGGCAAGTCCATCCATGCCATGACCCACCATACCCACACTGACGGGCGCCCCTTCCCGCCGGAGGAATGCCCTACCCAAAAAACCCTGCTCGACGGCGTCACCCGGCACGTGGCGTGCGACACCTTCTGGCGCAAGGACGGCAGCCATTTCCAGGTCGAATACCATACCGCGCAATTACGCGAGCAAGGCAATACGGTTGGGGCCGTGGTGGTCTTCCAGGACATTGGGGAACGCCAGCGCCTCGAAGCCGAGCTGGAGCAATACCGGCACCACCTGGAGGAACTGGTGGCGCAACGGACAACGGCGCTGGAAGAGGCCGAACAGATGAGCCGCCTGATCCTGGACGCCAGTGCCAACGGTCTCTACGGCATCGATATCTCGGGGCGCATCATCTTCGTCAATCCGGCTGCCAGCCACCTGCTCGGCTATGAGCCTGCCGCCCTGGTCGGCCGACCGGTCCATGCCACCCTGCACCACAGCCACGCCGACGGCACGGCCTTCCAGGCCGAGACCTGCCCGATGCTGGCGACACTGAATTCAGGCGAAGCCGTGCGCAACAACGACGACCTGTTCTGGTGCGCCGACGGCACGCCGCTGCCGGTGGCCACTGCCGCCCAGCCGATGACCAAGGACGGCAGTATCGTCGGCGCCGTGGTCAGCTTCATCGACATCCGCGAGCGCAAGGCGCTGGATGCCGCGCGCGACCAGGCCCTGGCCGAGGCCGAGCGGCTGGCACGGGTGAAGAGCGAATTCCTGGCCAACATGAGCCATGAGATCCGCACCCCGCTGAACGGGGTACTCGGTCTCGCCCAGATCGGCCTGCGCGACCATGCCGGACCGGGCAAGACCGGCGAGACCTTCGCCAAGATCATCCAATCCGGCAAACTTCTCCTGGGCATCGTCAACGACATCCTCGACTTCTCGAAGATCGAGGCCGGCAAGCTCAGGATCGATGCCGTGCCCATGGAGCTGGTCGCGGTACTGCGCGATGTCGCCGACATGATGCAGGCACGCGCCCAGGCCAAGAACCTGGCCTTCCGTATCCACAAGGCGCCGGACCTGCCCAGGGTCTGCCTGGGCGACCCTCTGCGCCTGGGCCAGATCCTGATGAACCTGCTGGCCAACGCCATCAAGTTCACCGAAACCGGCAGCGTCACCCTGGCCATCCGGCACGAGGGCGACAGCCTGGTTTTCACGATCACGGACACCGGAGTCGGCATGACGCCGGAGCAGATCGAGCGGCTATACCACCCGTTCGAACAGGCCGACGGTTCCACCACCCGCCGCTTCGGCGGCACCGGCCTGGGCCTGGCCATCACCCATCGGCTGCTGCAACAGATGGCCGGCGATATCCAGGTCGAAAGCACGCCCGGCAAGGGCAGCCGGTTCGAGATCCGCCTGCCCTGCGTGGCGGCCAAGCTGGTCGAGCCGGTAGCCACAGAGGTCACCGGTGACAACGAAGACCTGCCCTTGGCCGGCCTGAACATCCTGGTCAGCGAGGACAACGAGATCAATCAGGAAGTGATCCAGGACCTGCTGGCCGGCCATGGCGCCCAAGTCACCCTGGTCGGCAATGGCCGGGAGGCCGTGGCACAAGTCGCGCAACGAGGGGCCGAGTTCTTCGACATCGTCCTGATGGATATCCAGATGCCGGAAATGGATGGTCACGCAGCCACCCGCCGTATCCTGGAAATCGCCCCTGGCCTGGCCATCATCGGCCAGACGGCCCACGCCCTGGCGGAAGAAAAGGCCGCCTGCCTGCAATCCGGTATGATCGACCATATCGCCAAGCCGCTCGACCCGGATGTTTTGATCAAACTCATCCGGCGCCATGCCCGGCGAAGTAAGAAGGTGGCCGATCCGGCAATCCACTAGGCCGTCGTCAGGCATCGGCCATCAGTCAGCCACCTGACGCTTCCGCTGCCGGAAGCGTCGATTAGGCGGCTTGGCCGATTGAATTAACTGGCGCGCCCGAGACGATTCGAACGTCCGACCCCTGCCTTCGGAGGGCAGTACTCTATCCAGCTGAGCTACGGGCGCGTAAGGGCAGTAAACGGCAACAACCGGACCTATGACTATCGGTCTGCCAAGCCCTGAAAGGGCGCGAAGGATACCATATACACCTTCCTGCTGGCATTGTTTTACTTCTATAATGCGCCGGTTTTGCAATCCCGCTGCAAAGGATAATAGAAATGACTGATCACCACGAAATGACCCCCACCACCGTCAAGGATTTCTTGCTCGCGTTGCTGGGCGGTCTGGCGGCGCCGCTGCTGACCATTATTCTGATTGTCGGTCTGGTGGTCGGCATTCAGGCCAGGCAGACCGATGACGACCCGGCCGACGCCAGCGACAAGGCGGTACGTGCGCGCATCCAATCGGTCGGCATGTCCGTGGCCATCGACCCGAGCAAACCGCACGTCGACCTGACCGGCGAGCAGGTCTACACCGACATTTGCGCTGCCTGCCACGGCTCCGGCGCGCTCGGCTCGCCCAAGTTCAAGGAGGCCGCCGCCTGGTCCAAGCGTCTTGCCCAGGGCTATGACACCCTGCTCCTGCATGCCCTCACCGGCATCCGCAAGATGCCGGCACGCGGCGGCGAACCCGACCTGACCGATATGGAAGTCGCCCGTGCCATGGTCTACATGGCCAATGCCGCCGGCGCCAAGTTCGAGGCCACACTGAAGAAGGAAGTCGAGCCGAGCGCCGCCGATCTGGCGCGCGGCAAGATGGTCTATGCCCAGAACTGCGCCTCCTGTCATGACACCGGCATGACAGGCGCCCAGAAGCTGACCGATCCGGCCTGGGCCGGCCTGATCAAGCAGGGCAAGGACTACCTGTACGGCGCCGCCATCAACGGCACCTTCGGCGGTCCGGCCAGGGGCGGCAACGACAAGCTGACCGATGCCGAGGCCAAGGCGGCGGTCGACTTCATGGTGAACGAGGCCAAGACCACGCTTGCCAAGAAGTAAGCCGGCTCGCTGCGACAAAAAAGGCGCGACTGCGGTCGCGCCTTTTTTATTGCCCGCTCAGCCGCCCAGCATGGCCTTCAGGTCGGCCAGCCGACGCTTGCCGGCGGCCTTGGCGTCCTCGGGCGCGAGGGTCTCGCCGGTACGCTGGGTATCGCCGTCCGCCAGTTCGGCCAGGAAGCGCGAGGGTGCGCAGGGCAGCCATTCCTGGCCACGCTTGCGCCGCTTGCACCAGGTCAGGGTGAGGCCGCGCTGGGCACGGGTGATGCCGACGTACATCAGCCGGCGCTCCTCCTCCAGCCGGTTGCCCTCCAGGCATTCGCGGTGCGGCAGGATTTCCTCCTCGACGCCGACCAGGAACACGTGCGGATATTCCAGCCCCTTGGCGGCGTGCAGGGTGGACAGGCGGACGGCATCGACCTCGTCCTCGTCGCGGCCTTCGAGCAGGCTCATCAGGGCGACGGTCTGGGCGAGTTCGATCAGGGTCTTGCCCTCGTCCGCGCCCTTGCGGGTCAGCCAATCGACGAACTCGCGCACGTTTTCCCACTTGCTGCGGGCTGCGCGCTCGTCTTCCGAGTCGTACAGCCAGGTTTCGTAGCGGATCGCCCCGAGCAGGTCGTCGAGTACCGCGCCGGCCGGTTCGCGCTCGGCGTTGAAGGCCAGGCGGTTGATGAATTCGCCGAATTCCTGCAGGGGGTGCAACTGCTTGCCTGGCAGGGCCGCCTTGGCGCCCTCCTCGAACAGCGCGGCGAACAGGCTGACATGGCGTTCGGCGGCGTAATGGCCGAGGCGCTCCAGGGTGGTCGGGCCGATGCCCCGGCGCGGCGTGGTGGCAGCCCGGATGAAGGCGGGGTCGTCGTCCGGGTTGGCGATCAGGCGCAGGTAGGCGGTGATGTCCTTGATCTCGGCGCGGTCGAAGAAGGACTGCCCGCCCGAGAGCAGGTAGGGGATCTTCGCGGCCCGGAATGCCTCCTCGATCACCCTGGCCTGGTGGTTGCCGCGATAGAGCACGGCATAGTCGGCGAAGCGGCCGCGGCTCTGGAACCGGTGCGCGTCGATGCGCACCGCGACGGTCTCGGCCTCGTGCCGGTCGTCCTTGCAGTCCACCACCTGGATCGGGTCGCCGTGGCCGAGCTCGCTCCACAGGTTCTTGTCGGTCAGCCGGCTGTTGTGCCGGATGACCCGGTTGGCGGCCTCCAGGATGCGTCGACTGGAGCGGTAGTTCTGGGTCAGCGGGATCAGTTTCAGGGTCGGATAATCCTCGCCCAGGCGGCGCAGGTTCTCCACGTCGGCGCCGCGCCAGGCGTAGATGGCCTGGTCGTCGTCGCCCACGGCGGTGAAGCGGCCCATGCTGCCGGACAGGAGCCTCATGAGTTCGTACTGAGCGCCGTTGGTGTCCTGGTATTCATCCACCAGCAGGTAGCGCAAACGCCCCTGCCAACGCGCCCGCACCTCGTCGTCGGCCCGTAACAGCTCGACCGGCAGTCGGATCAGATCGTCGAAGTCCATCGCCTGATAGGCCTTCAGGGTGGCCTGGTAGGAATGGTAGGCGCGCACGACCTGGGCCTCGGCCTCGTTTTCGGCCATTTTTTCCGCCCCTTCCGGGGTCAGCAGGGCGTTCTTCCAGTTCGAGATCAGCGCCGCCGCTCGACGCAAGACCGCCTTGTCGGTGGTCTTGATGATGTCGGACAGGCTGGACTGGGCGT
>JBAZLW010000034.1:0-14634 GCA_041650095.1 Hydrogenophilaceae bacterium
CCTGGCGATCGACCCGGCTGAGTCGGCCATCGTCCAGCGCGTGTTTGATCTCTACCTGAATGCCTACCTGGGCGCGAAGTCCATCGCCAGCAAACTGAACGACCTGGGTCTAAGCCATCGGGGCGCCAGGTGGACGCGCAGCCGTGTCCATGAAGTGCTGTGCAATCGCACCTATATGGGCGAGTTCATCTTCAACCGCAAGAACCACAGGACGCTTCAGGTCAAGCCAGAAACGGAGTGGATCAAGGTCACGGTTCCGCCCATCGTGGAGCCGGCTGTGTTCGACAGCGCGCAGGCGCGTCGCCACAGCCGCGCTCCCACGATGGTGTCGCCTCGTGTCGTGGGATCACCCACCTTGCTGACTGGCCTGTTGAAGTGTGGCCATTGCGGTGCAGGGATGACGCTCGCCACGGGTAAGGGCGGCAAGTATCGCTATTACAAGTGCAACACCCGTATAGGGAAGGGGAATCACCTCTGCGATTGCCCGGCGGTGCCTATGGCGAAGCTCGATACCCTTGTTCTGGATGCCTTGGCCGAGAAGGTCTTTACACCCGAGCGGCTGCGCCTGTTGTTGCAAGAACTCAAGGCCAAACTCAAGGCGGCGGAACAGGATCAGGAGGGCCAGCTCAAGAGCCTGAGCAAGGAACTGGAGGAACTGCAGCAGGGGACGGAACGCCTCTATGAGGCGGTGGAGAAGGGGCTGCTCCCACTGGATGGATCGCTGCAAGAAAGGGCACATAAACTGCAGGCAAGAAGGCAGGACATTCTGATGGAATTGGCCGGACTGCGGCAGAAGAAAGCCATGCCCCTGAACCAGCTCACAGCCAAGCAATTGAACGCCTTCAGCATGGCCATGCGTACAAGGCTGTTGGATCGTTCCAGCGCCTTCGGCAAGGAGTACCTGCGGCTGTTCGTGAACGAGATCAGACTGACCGGGAAGAGGGTGGAGATCAGCGGCAGCTATGGCGCACTGGCTCAAGGCATCGCACAAATGAAAACGGGCACCGATGTGGTGCCCGCTTTTATACCTGTTTGGCTCCCCGACCTGGGCTCGAACCAGGGACACACGGATTAACAGTCCGTTGCTCTACCGACTGAGCTATCGGGGAATTGAGAGGCCGCGATATTACTGATTGAGCGGCTTCAGGTCAACATGGAATTGCTGTTTTATGGCGTTTCCCTGCACCCTGGCTATTGGTCAGCCAGGTCCGTCCGGTCAGTCTTCGCTGGTGTGTACCCGCGAACTGGGGCGGGTGGTCACGGAGACCTGCCGGGCCGGGGAGACCGTGGATATGGCATGCTTGAAAATCGCTTGCACAGCCTGGTCGTGACCCCGCAGAAGCACCATGTATTGGTCGAAGGATTCAATCCGGCCGACCAGCTTGATGCCGTTGACCAGGAAAATGGACACAGTAGTGTGTTCCTTGCGCAGGGTGTTCAGGAACTGGTCCTGAAGGTTTTGCCGTTCACTCATCTTTATTAGGATCGAAAAAGCCGATAAAAGATGATAACACAACCGTCGCAATGGGCTTGAAAATTACATTTGCCTCGCGCATTGTTGTCATTTGCTGGAGATATCGGTACGGCTATGAAATACAAGGATTATTACAAGGCGCTCGGGGTGGCCCGGGATGCGAACGCCGACGAGATCAAGAAGGCCTATCGCCGTCTGGCGCGCAAGTTTCACCCGGATGTCTCCAAGGAAAAGGATGCCGAAGAGCACTTCAAGGACGTGAGCGAGGCCTACGAGGTCCTCGGCGATGCCAAGAAGCGCGCGGCCTACGATCAATTGGGCGCCCACCGCAGCGGCCAGGAGTTCAGGCCCCCGCCGGAGTGGGGGTCCCGTTTTGGCCAAGGTGGATTCTCCCAGTCCGATCTTGGCGGCATGGATCTGGGCGATCTATTCGGCCAGATGTTCGGCATGGGTGGCGGAGGCGCGGCCGGGCATAGGGGCTTTGCAGGCGGGATGCGCGGCCGCGATGTCGAGGCGACGGTTCGGCTGCCCTTGGATGAGGCCTTCAGGGGCGTTGAAAAGACCTTGCACCTGGCAGCGCCCGGGCAGTCGCCGAGAACGGTCAAGGTGCGCATTCCGGCTGGCGTCCTGCCAGGCAGGCGCTTGCGTGTGCGGGGCAAGGGCGGGGCTTCGATGCATGGCGAGACGGGAGATTTGCTGCTGCAGATCGAGATCGAGCCGCATCCGCTGTTTCAACTGGACGGCAAGGACATCCTGCTGGATTTGCCGGTCATGCCATGGGAGGCCGTGCTCGGCGCAAATATCGCGGTGCCGACTCTGAGCGGCAACGTGCGGGTGCGTGTCCCGGCCGGGGCGAAAACCGGTCAGAAGCTCAGGTTGCCGGGGCGTGGCATGCCGGAGGCGGATGGCAAGGGGGATTTCTATGTCGTCATCCGGGTCATCGTGCCAACCGAGATTTCGGATGAGGAGCGCGAATTGTATGAACGGCTGAGCATGCTCAGCCGATTCGATCCCCGCCCGGATTTCCCGAGGGAATAAAGCCCGGTTCGGGCGGGGTCGTCCAGATTACTTGCTGCCGGGGATTTCGATCTTGGCCGTGGCGCGCAACTCGCTCAGGTACTTGCGCACGTCCTGTTGCGCCAGTTGGCTTTCGATGCGGCCTTTGACCTTGTCGTAGGCCGGGAAATCAAGCTTGCGCTGATCCAGAAGCTTGACGATGTGCCAGCCGAACTGGGTCTTGACCGGGGTCTTGCTGTAGTCACCCTTTTTCAGCGCCACCATGGCGGCCGAGAATTCCGGCACCACATTGCTCGGTGCCAGCCAGCCCAGATCGCCGCCTTCCTTGCCGGTGGGGTCCTTGGAATACTGCTTGGCCAGGTTCTCGAAGGTCTTCTTCTTGCCGTTCAGGCTGACGATGATCTGCTTGGCCAGTTTCTCGTCTTCGACCAGGATGTGCTGGGGATGGTATTCCATGTCGCCGGTCTTGGCCTTGAGCTTGTCGTACTCGGCCTTGGCGCGCTCGTCGGCGATCGGGTGGTTCTTGATGTAGTCATCGATCAAGGCCTTGCCGAGAACGTCCTTGCGCTGCAGTTCGATCACCGCCTTGACCTCGGGGGTATTGTCGAGGCCGCGATGAATGGCTTCCTGGGCCATCAATTCGTTGTCGATCAGAAAGTTGCGGACATTTTCGTCGGTAGCGGGGCGCTTGCGCTGTACCAGGTCCATGCGGACATAGTCGGCCTGGACGGGGTCCAGCGCGACGCCATTGACGATGGCGACCGGCTGGCTGGCGGCGGGTTTCGCCGCGTCGGCGGCGAAGACCTGTTGGCTGAAGGCGGCAAAGCAGGCGAGCAGGAGGATCTTGTTGGTACGCATATGGGTGTTCCCGTGGTTGTGTGGTTAAAACTCGTTTGGCGTGAGCGCATTGATGCTCAGGGCGTGTATCCGGCCACTCATCAGATCGCCCAGTTGCTGGTAGATCAGACGGTGCCGGGACACGGCGTTCATGCCGGCGAAGCGATTGGATACGATAATCAGGCGAAAGTGCCCGCCGCCGGATGCGGCGCCGGCATGGCCGGCATGAGCCGCGCTTTCATCGACGATTTCCAGGGATTCCGGCTCCAGGCCGGCGAGGCGCTCGCGGATCAATTCAGCGGTGTCGCTCAAGGCAGTACTTTCCTGAATGGTTTGACTTCGACACCGGCATAGACGCCGGCGCTGACATAGGGATCGGCCTCGGCCCAGGCGCGCGCCTCGGCCAGGCTGGTGAAGGCGGCGACGATGAGGCTGCCGGTGAACCCGGCCGGACCGGGGTCGGGGCTGTCGATGGCGGGGAAGGGGCCGGCCAGCAGCAGGCGCCCCTCGTTCTGTAGCGCCTGCAGCCGTTCCAGGTGGGCGGGCCGGGCGGCGAGGCGCCGGGGCAGGCTGTCGGGTACGTCCTCGCCGATGATGGCGTAATAGAGGTTCATGGCGTGTCCCGGATGTGTTTCGACAGATAGAACCCCTGCAGGACCATGAACACGATCATCAGGCCCAGGGTGCCGAACATCTTGAAGTCGACCCAGGTATCGGTGGAATAGTTGAACGCCACGAAGAGGTTGGCCGCGCCCATGACCGTGAAGAAACCGGCCCAGCCCAGGTTGAGGCGGGCCCAGACCGGGTCGGGCACGCTGATCTGTTTCTCCATCATCATGCGGATGATATTGCGTTCGAATAACACCGGACCCAGGCCGAGCGCCAGGGCGAACAGCCAGTACAGCACGGTCGGCTTCCACTTGATGAAGTTCTCGTCCTGCAGCAGCAAGGTGGCGCCGCCGAACACGGCAATCAGTCCGAAGGAGACCCAGAGCATGGTGTCGACCTTGCGGTGGCGCAGCCAGGTCCAGACGATCTGGCCCAGGGTGGCCAGGATGGCCACCGCGGTGGCCAGGAAGACGCCGGGCTTGACCGCCGAACCCAGCGGGATGCCGATGCCGGACAACAGGGCGGCGGCCTGTTCCGGATGCGAGGCGCCGAATTGATAGGCGATGAAAAACAGGATGACCGGGAAGAGGTCGAACAGCAGCTTCATGGGGATATCGTTCTGGTCGTTATTAGTCGGGCGGCAAGCATTTTGCTATGATTGCGAGTCAATTCTCAAGTTCAATTCCCCTGTGTTCTTCCAAATTTACCCGTGATCTTCGATCTCCATAGCCATTCAACGGCTTCGGACGGTGTCCTTTCCCCCCAGGATCTGGTCAGACGTGCCGCCGAGCAAGGCGTCGATGTCCTGGCCCTGACCGACCACGACGTGATGCGTGGCCTGGGAGAGGCCGCGCGTGCCGCGGACGAACTGGCCATCGAACTGGTGGCCGGGGTCGAGATATCGGTATCCTGGGCCGGCCGCACGGTGCATGTGGTCGGCCTGCAGGTCGACCCGGCCTGCCTGGCCCTGGTCGATGGCCTGGCGGTGAATCGTTCCGGACGCCGCGAGCGGGCGCTGCGCATGGCCGAGTCGCTGGCCGCCGTCGGCATACCGGGTGCCATGGAAGGCGCCCTGCTGCTGGCGGAAAACGAGGAACTGATCAGCCGCACCCATTTTGCCCGCTTCCTGGTCGGCAAGGGCTACGTCAAGGACGTGAAGACGGTATTCAAGAAATTCCTGGTCCGCGGCAAGCCCGGCTATGTACCGCACCAGTGGGCGGGGTTGGCCGATGCGGTGGCCTGGATCCGCCAGGCCGGCGGGGTGGCGGTGCTGGCCCATCCGGGCCGCTACGACATGGGCAAGGAGAAGCAGTCCCTGTTGATGGCCGAGTTCAAGGACGTGGGTGGTGTCGGCCTGGAGGTGGTGACCGGCAGTCATACCAAGGACCAGGTGCCGATCTATGCCGCGCATGCCGAACGGTTCGGTTTTTTTGCCTCGGTCGGTTCGGATTTTCACGCGCCGGGCGAGGGCGGTCGCGAACTGGGCCGGCTGATGCCCTTGCCGGATAATTGCCGGCCGATCTGGGAGGCCTGGTAATGGCCCAGGTGTTCTACGTCCACCCCGACAACCCGCAAGCGCGTCTGATGCGCGAGACGGTTAAAGTGCTGCGCGAGGGTGGGGTGATGACCTATCCGACCGATTCGTCCTACGCCATCGGCTGCATGATCGGCAACAAGGAGGGCATGGAGCGCATCCGCAGCATCCGCGGGGTCGACGACAAGCACCTGTTCACCCTGGTCTGCCGCGACCTATCGGAAATCGCCAAATACGCCAAGGTGGACAACAAGCAGTACCGCTTCCTCAAGGCGGCCACGCCGGGCGCCTATACCTTCATCCTTGAGGCCACACGCGAAGTGCCGCGCCGCCTCCAGCACCCCAAGCGCAGCACCATCGGCCTCAGGGTGCCCGACAACGCCGTGGTCCAGGCCCTGCTGGCGGAACTGGACGAGCCGATCCTGTCGATGACCCTGTCCCTGCCGGGCGACGAGTTGCCCCTGAACGACGCCGAGGATATCCGCGATCGGGTCGAATATTGCGTCGACCTGATCATCGATGCGGGTCATTGCCAGATCGAACCGAGCACGGTGATCGACCTCACCGGCGACGTGCCGGAACTGGTCCGGATCGGCCGCGGCGACCCCAAAGCGCTCGGCTTCGACGTATGATCCGGCCATGATAGAACTGACCCTGATCCAGAAAATCGCCATCTTCGCCATCCCGGTGATCTTCGCCATCACCCTGCACGAGGCGGCGCACGGCTATGTCGCCCTGCGCTTCGGCGACACCACGGCGAAGATGCTCGGCCGTATCACCCTGAACCCGCTCAAGCACATCGATCCGATCGGCACCATCCTGGTCCCCGCGCTGGCGCTCATGCTGGGCGGCATCCTGTTCGGCTGGGCCAAGCCGGTGCCGGTCAGCTTCAACAACCTGCGCCATCCCAAGCAGGACATGCTCTGGGTGGCCGCCGCAGGGCCGGCTGCCAACCTGGTCATGGCAGTGTTCTGGGCGGCGGTCATCAAGCTGGCGCACCTGCTGCCGGTTTCCGCCTACACCCAGCCGATGATCCTGATGGGTGCGGCCGGCATCACCATCAATGCCATCCTGGCGGCACTCAATCTCATCCCGGTGCCGCCTCTGGATGGCGGCCGCATTGCGGTCAGCCTGCTGCCGCGCAACCTCGCCTACACGCTGGCGCGGGTCGAGCCTTACGGCCTGTTCATCCTGGTGGCCCTGCTGTTCACCGGGGTGCTGGGCAGCATCATCGGGCCGTTCTACACCCTCATCGAACGCCTGGCCTATTCAATTTTTGGACTCTGACGGAAAACTATGTACGCGGACCGCGTCCTCTCCGGTATGCGCCCCACCGGAAGCCTGCATCTGGGGCATTATCACGGCGTGCTCAAGAACTGGATCGACCTCCAGCACGAGTACGAATGTCTTTTCTTCGTGGCCGACTGGCATGCCCTGACCACCCATTACGACAGCCCCGGCGATATCGAGGCCAACGTCTGGCAGATGACCATCGACTGGCTGGCGGCCGGGGTCGATCCCTCGCGGGCGACCCTGTTCATCCAGTCGCGCGTGCTCGAACACGCCGAACTGCATCTGCTGCTGTCGATGATGACGCCGCTGGGCTGGCTGGAGCGGGTGCCGACCTACAAGGACCAGCAGGAAAAGCTGACCGAGAAGGATCTGTCGACCTACGGCTTCCTCGGCTATCCGCTGCTGATGAGTTCCGACATCCTGATCTATCGCGCCAACCGGGTGCCGGTGGGCGAGGACCAGGTGCCCCATCTCGAGTTCGCGCGCGAGATCGCGCGCCGGTTCAACCATATGTATGGCAAGGAACCGGGCTATGAGGAAAAGGCCCTGGCCGCGGTGAAGAAGCTGGGCGGCAAGAAGGCCAAGCTGTATCAGGAATTGCGTACCCGTTTCCAGCAGCAAGGTGACGAGGCCGCCCTGGAATCGGCCAAGGCCATGCTCGGCGAGACCCAGAACCTGTCGCTCGGCGACAAGGAACGCCTGTACGGCTATCTGGAAGGCGGCGGCAAGATGATCCTGACCGAGCCGCAGGCCCTGTTGACCGAGGCCTCCAAGATGCCCGGCCTGGACGGCCAGAAGATGTCCAAGTCGTACGGCAATACCATCTCGTTGCGGGAAGACCCGGACAACGTGGTCAAGAAGATCCGCACCATGCCGACCGACCCGGCCCGGGTGCGCCGCACCGATCCCGGTACGCCGGACAAATGCCCGGTCTGGCAGTTCCACCAAGTCTATTCCAACGCCGAGATCAAGGCCTGGGTGCAGCAAGGCTGCGTCAGCGCCGGCATTGGCTGTATCGAATGCAAGCAGCCGGTGATCGAAGCGGTGCTGAAAGAGCTGGCGCCGATCCAGGAACGAGCCAGGGCACTGACCGAGGACCCGGACACGGTGAAGAACATCATCGCCGATGGCTGCGAGAAGGCCCGCGAACTGGCGCGCGAGACCATGCGCGACGTGCGTGAAGCCATGGGCTTGCACTTCGGCTGATTAGTGCCTTGGCGGCAGGATAAAAAAAGGCGTGACGGTTTAGCCCGTCACGCCTTTTTTGTTTCATCCGAGCCGCCTTGGCGGCACGGATAGGTCCATCATTCGTTGCGGGTTTCCACCATCACCAGCGGTTCGGCCGGTGCGGTCGCCCTGGGGACGCGGCGCCGACGCGGACGGGCCGGTTCGGACGCTGAGGCCTCCTCGGTCGCTTCGACAGCGGGCGCAGGGGCCACGGAATTACCCGCGGTCTCGACCAGCATCAGCGTTTCGGCTTCGGTGGGCTGTGTGGCTTCGTGGCGGGGCCGGCGGCGGCGGCTCTGGCCTGCGGCGGCTTGGACTTCTTCCACGACAGGCTCGGCGGCGTGAGTCTCGACCAGTTCCAGGCCAGCCTGGCTGAGATCGACCTCGGCCGGCTCAATCGGCGCAACCGGTTTGACCGGCGCGATAGGGGTGGCTTCCGCCACCACCTGAACAGGTTGCTCTGGTACGGGCATGGCGACGGGCTCGGCAACCGGGGCGACAAACTGCTCGGTGGCCGGTGCGGCCTCGGCCATTTCGATCATCGGCTCGCTGATGGTTTCAGCGGCTACCGCGACGGCGACGACCTCATCGTTACGGCCTTCGCTGCGGCGACCGCGGCCACGACGGCTACGGCCGCGACGGCTGCCTTCGCCCGATTCGGCCGAATCCTCGGCGACTTGAGTTACTGGTATCTGAGTCTCGACCTGGGCGGTCTCCGGATTGGCCGGGATGGGCGAGCGACGCGGACGCTCCTGGCGCTCGCTGCGTTCCGGACGCTCACCACGTTCCTGGCTCTCGCTGCGTTCCGGACGCTCGCCACGCGGTTGACGCTCCTGGCGCTCACCACGTGGTTGACGTTCCGGACGTTCGCCACGCTCCTGGCGTTCGCCGCGCTCCGGACGTTCGCTGCGCTCCGGCTTGGGACCACGTGCCTCATTGCCGCGCCCGCTGCGGGGCTCGCTGTCCTTGCGGCCTTCGCCACGTTCACTGCGTTCGCCACGCGGGCGGCGGTTGTCGCGGCCTTCGCGCGACTCACGGCCTTCACGGCTGCGTCGGCCATCTCTGGGCTCACGCTTGGTTTCGGTCTTCTTCTCCTCTTGGGCGGCTGCCTGGGCGCCATTCATGCCGCGTAGCCAGCCCATGATGCGGCCAAACAGTCCGGGCTTGCCAGTGGCCACGGGAACGGCGGCGGCGGGCGCACTCGGGGTGGGGGCCGGCTGGCCCGGGCTGATGCCCTGGACTATCGGTTGGGCACGTTCCGGTTTCGGAGCGGCGTTGGCAGCGACATCCTCTTCGGCCGGGCGCTCCATCATCTGGTAGCTGGGTGCAATGACCTCGGCCAGGTTCAGTTGGTCGTGACGGAGACGGGCCAGGGTGTAGCGGGGCGTCTCGAAATGGATGTTGGGGATCAGGACCAACTCGACCTTGTGGCGCGCCTCGATGTTGAGGATGTCGGTGCGCTTTTCGTTGAGCAGGTAGGTGGCGACCTCGACCGGGGCCTGGATGTGCAGTGCGCCGGTGTTTTCCTTCATGGCCTCTTCCTGCAGCATGCGCAGCAGGTGCAGGGCGAAGGATTCGGTGCTGCGGACGTGGCCGGTGCCCGAGCAGCGCGGGCAGGTGACGTAGCTGGTCTCGCCGAGCGACGGTTGCAGGCGCTGGCGCGACATTTCCATCAGGCCGAAGCGGGAGATCTTGCCAACCTGGATGCGGGCGCGGTCATGGTGCAGGGCGTCGCGCAGGCGGTCTTCCACCTCGCGCTGGTTCTTCTGGCTTTCCATGTCGATGAAGTCGATCACGATCAGGCCGCCGAGGTCGCGCAGGCGCATCTGGCGGGCGACTTCATCGGCCGCCTCCAGGTTGGTGTTGAGGGCGGTCTGCTCGATGTCGGCGCCGCGGGTAGCCTGGGCCGAGTTGACGTCGACGGAAACCAGCGCCTCGGTGTGGTCGATCACGATGGCGCCGCCCGAGGGCAGGGGCACCTCGCGGGAATAGGCGGTCTCGATCTGGTGTTCGATCTGAAAGCGGGAGAACAGCGGCACGTTGTCGGCGTACAGCTTCACCTTACCGACGTTGCCGGGCATCACGTGGGCCATGAACTGATGGGCCTGTTCGTAGATGGCCGGGGTGTCGATCAGCAATTCGCCGATGTCCGGGGTGAAGTAGTCGCGGATGGCGCGGATCACCAGGCTGGATTCGGCATAGATCAGGAAGGCGCCTTTCTGGCCCTTGGCGGCGCCGTCGATGGCGGTCCACAGTTGCAGCAGGTAGTTCAGGTCCCACTGCAATTCCTCGACGCCGCGGCCGATGCCGGCGGTGCGGCCGATCAGGCTCATGCCGCCGGGGATTTCGAGTTGCGCCAGGGCGTCACGCAGTTCGTTGCGCTCCTCGCCCTCGATGCGGCGGGAAACGCCGCCACCGCGCGGGTTGTTCGGCATCAGGACCAGATAGCGGCCAGCCAGGCTGACGAAGTTGGTCAGCGCCGCGCCCTTGTTACCGCGCTCGTCCTTTTCCACCTGGACGACCAGTTCCATGCCTTCCCTGAGGAAGTCCTGCATGCGGCCGCGGCCGACATCGGCGTTGCCGATAGCGGCGCGGGAGATCTCCTTGAACGGCAGGAAGCCGTGCCGCTCCGTGCCGTAATCGACGAAGCAGGCCTCCAGGCTAGGCTCGACGCGGGTGATGATGCCCTTGTAGATGTTGCCTTTGCGTTGTTCCTTGTTGGCGGATTCAATGTCCAGATCGACCAGTTTCTGGCCATCGACAATGGCGACGCGGAGTTCTTCCGCCTGCGTCGCGTTGAACAGCATTCTTTTCATTTCATTACCCCTGCGCGACTGCGCCCCGGGGTGATAAACCCGCCGCGTTGGTCGCGGCAGCAAAGCGAGGCAGGGATTAGGCAGCGTCAGGTATGGGTTCGCGCGTGGTCTCGTGCATGTTCTGTCGGTTTATCTTTCTTTCCCTGCTGGTTTTTCGGGCCGGCTAGGGGGTGTCCGGGTACGGTCTACGCATAAAAATACGTTACCATCGCTGCTTTTCGGCTCGAACGGTCACGTCGGAGCGTTCATCATGGACCTCCAGGGCGATCTGTCGCGACCTTGGGTCCGTGAACGTCGGTGACCGGAACGAACGCTCCGGTGAGCGTAATTAACCGGTGCTCGGGGGGTCTGGACGGGATGTAAACCGGGCCATGTCGTGCAACGCCCAGCGCCAAGCAATTCAAATCCTTGGTCGGGCACCCTTAAAAGCGAATGGAAGTATAAGAGGAATGCAAGAAGCGCGCAAAGATAGCGTAACAAAATTGACTATCGGCGATGAAGCCGCCGGCCAGCGACTGGACAATTTCCTGTTCAAGCGCCTCAAGGGCGTGCCCAAGAGCCGGGTCTACCGCATGCTGCGCGAGGGCGAGGTGCGGGTCGACGGCAAGCGCGCCAAGCCGGACCAGCGCCTGGACCTGGGCAACGAGGTGCGCATCCCGCCGGTACGGGTGGCCGAGCCCGATGCGCCGCCGGCCCTGGCCAAGATCGGTAAGAGCCTGCTCGGCCGGGTGATCTATCGGGACGATGCCCTGCTGGTGCTCGACAAGCCGGCCGGGCAGGCCGTGCACGGCGGCAGCGGGGTCAGCCTGGGCATCATCGAGCAGTTGCGCCGGGAACTGCCGGAGTGCCGCTTCATGGAACTGGCGCACCGGCTCGACAAGGAGACCTCGGGCGTCCTGCTGGTCGCCCTGAAGCGTTCGGCCCTGGTCGAACTGCACCGCATGCTGCGCGATGGCGAAGTGAGCAAGACCTATCTCGCCCTGGCGGTCGGCCACTGGCGCGACCAGCGGCGTCACGTCAAGCTGGCCCTGCGCAAGTTCCATACCGACGATGGCGAGCGCCGGGTGACGGTCGACGAGGAGGGCCAGCATGCCCATACCATCTTCTCGCTGGTCGGCCATCACGGCGACTTCAGCCTGCTCGAAGCGGAACTGAAGACCGGCCGCACGCACCAGATCCGGGTCCATCTGGCGGCCTTGAAGCACCCTATCGCCGGCGACGACAAGTACGGCGATTTCGAACTCAACCGGGCCTTGAAAAAACAGGGTCTGAAACGCATGTTCCTGCACGCGGCGCGGCTCGAGCTGTTGCATCCCTTGACCGGCAAACGGCTCGAACTCGCTGTGCCGTTGCCCCCCGACCTGCAGGCCTTTCTGGACAAGACACCTTGAGCAAACGCTACGACTTACTGATCTTCGATTGGGACGGAACCCTGATGGATTCCGCCGGGGTGATCGTCGCCTGTATTCAGCAGGCCAGCGCCGATCTCGGCTGGACGGTGCCGAGTCGGGCGGCGGCCAGCCATATCATCGGCCTGGGTCTCAAGGAGGCGGTGGCGACCCTGTTCCCAGAACTGCCTGAATCCGAGCACCCCAAGCTGGTCGAGCGCTACCGCTACCATTACCTGGGTCAGGACCACGAGATCCCCCTGTTTGAGGGCGCCCGCGAACTGATCGAGGACCTGAATGCCCGGGGCTACCTGCTCGCCGTAGCGACCGGCAAGGCCCGCCGAGGTCTTGATCGCGCCTTTGGGCACAGCGGCCTGGAGCCGTATTTCCATGCCTCGCGCACCGCCGACGAAACCTTCTCCAAGCCGCACCCGGCGATGATCGAGGAGTTGCTGGCGGAATTGCAGGTGGCGCCGGAACGGGCATTGATGATCGGGGATACCAGCCACGACCTGGAGATGGCCCGCAACGCCGGCATCGATTCCCTGGCTGCCGGTTATGGCGCCCACCCGGCCGAGCACCTGGCCGATTACGGGCCGGTCGCACTGTGTCAAAATTTTGCCGAACTGGCGGGCTGGTTGCGGGCCAATGCCTGAGCCGTCAGCGGCTATACTGCGCGGATTGAAAATTAGGATAAAACCATGGCTGAGGAAAACGGCACATCGGCATCTGGCCGGGATAGCGAACGCGGGGCATTGGAGCGCGTCCTGCTGGCCAATCTGGTTGAACAGCGACGCACCCGGCGCTGGGGCATCCTGTTCAAATCGCTCTGGTTCATCTTTCTGTTCGCCTTGCTGGTCATGGTGGCGAACAAGGAAGACGGCGAGTTCACTACCGGCAACCATACCTCGCTGATCGAACTCCAGGGCGAGATCGGCGGCGAGGACGGCGTGCTGGCCGACGACATCATCGCGGCGCTCGGCAGCGCCTTCGAGGACAAGAAGACCAAGGCCGTGGTCCTGCGCTGCAACAGTCCGGGCGGCTCGCCGGTGCAGGCCGGGCAGATCTACGACGAGATTCGCCGCCTGCGCGGCGAGTACCCGAAGATCCCAGTCTACGCGGTAGTCGACGACATCTGCGCCTCGGGCGGTTACTACATCATCGCCGCCGCCGACAAGATCTTCGTCGACAAGGCTTCGCTGGTCGGTTCGATCGGCGTGCTGATGGACGGTTTCGGCTTTACCGGCGTGATGGACAAGCTCGGTGTCGAGCGGCGTCTGCTCACGGCCGGCAAGAACAAGGGTTTTCTGGATCCGTTCTCGCCCGTCGATGCCGGCCAGGAGGCCCATGCCAAGGCCATGCTGGAGGAAATCCACCAGCAGTTCATCCAGGTCGTTCGGCAGGGCCGCGGCAAGCGCCTGACGGAGTCCGAGGACACGTTCAGTGGCCTGATCTGGAGCGGCGCCGCCAGCATCGACATGGGCCTGTCCGATGGCATGGGCAGTCTCGACTATGTCGCCCGCGAGGTGGTCAAGGCCGAGGACATCGTCGACTACACGCCGCAGGAAAACCTGGCCGACCGTCTGGCCCGCCGCCTGGGTACCGCCGTCGGCACGGCCGTGCGGCCCTGGCTGGAATCCGGCGCCCACCTGCGTTGATGGCGGATTACCAGCCGATCACTTGCATCGCCCACGAGCGGCTGGAGTTCGCCGTCCTGAAACGACGCCGGCTGAAGCTGGCGTGCAAGGACGGCGGCGACCTCGCCGGCGTGCCGCTCGATGTCTACACCCGGGACGCCGCCGAGTGGTTGCGGCTGCGTGACGAGGCCGGTCATGAACATGTCCTGCGTCTCGACCGGATCGTGTCGTTCGAAGAAATCTGAATCCAGCCCCTTGAAATAGCCGTGGTCGTCCCCACTACCGGTGGGTTCGATTTGGGAGTTTGTCATGTCTGAGCAAGAACTGAACGCCGCCGAAGCGGCAAATGCCGGCGCCGAGCAGGCCGCCGGGAAGGAAACCATGCCCAGCCTGGCGGAATTGTTGCGCCAGGCCGAATTGCAGGCGCAGGAACACCACGACGCCTGGCTGCGCGCCAAGGCGGAGGCCGACAATGCGCGCCGCCGTGCCGCCGACGAGGTCGAGAAGGCGCGCAAGTTCGCCCTCGACAAGTTCTCCGGCGACCTGCTGGCGGTGAAGGACAGCCTGGAGGCCGCCCTGGCTACCGGCGGCAACGCCACCATCGAGAGCCTGATGAGCGGCGTCGAACTGACCCTGAAGCAGCTGGTCAGCGTGTTCGATAAGAACAACATTGTCGAGGTGAATCCGCTGGGCGAAAAATTCGATCCCAACACCCACCAGGCCATCGCCATGGTCGACGGCGAGGGTGAGGCCAACTCCGTGGCGCAGGTTCTGCAGAAGGGCTACCTGCTCAATGACCGCG
>JBAZLW010000035.1:0-14281 GCA_041650095.1 Hydrogenophilaceae bacterium
CCGAAACGGTCGCGCAGCGGATTGGTCAGCATGCCGGCCCGGGTGGTGGCGCCGACCAGGGTGAACGGCGGCAGGTCCAGCTTGACCGAACGGGCGGCCGGGCCCTCGCCGATCATGATGTCGAGCTGGTAATCCTCCAGCGCCGGATAAAGTATTTCCTCGACCACCGGGCTCAAACGGTGGATCTCGTCGATGAACAGGACGTCGCGCGGCTCCAGGTTGGTCAGCAGCGCGGCCAGGTCGCCGGCCCGCTCCAGCACCGGCCCGGAGGTGACCCTGAGGTTGACCCCCATCTCCTTGGCGATGATGTGCGCCAGGGTGGTCTTGCCCAGGCCGGGCGGGCCGAACAGGAGGACGTGGTCGAGCGCCTCGGCGCGGTTCTTGGCGGCGGTGATGAAGATGTCGAGCTGCTCGCGCGCCCGCGCCTGGCCGACATAGTCGCGCAGGAACTGCGGCCGCAGGGCGCGCTCGAGGACCTCCTCCTCCCTGGAGACAGGCGTGGCGGCAATGAGTCGATCCGGCTCAAGCATGACTTACTTCTTCGCTAACAGT
Source organism: Hydrogenophilaceae bacterium (assembly GCA_041650095.1). Taxonomy (GTDB): domain Bacteria; phylum Pseudomonadota; class Gammaproteobacteria; order Burkholderiales; family Thiobacillaceae; genus Parasulfuritortus. The sequence continues at coordinate 553 of JBAZLW010000035.1, forward strand.
TTCAGGGCCTGGCGGATACTTTCCTCCAGACTCGCCCCCTCCGGCAACTGTTTCAGCACCGGCAGGGCCTCTTTGTCGCTGTAGCCCAGCGCCATCAGGGCATTCAAGGCATCGTGCGCGACGTTGGCCGGGCTGCCGGCCACCGAGGGCAAGGCATCGGCCAGCTTGCCCTTGAGTTCCAGCAGCAGGCGCTCGGCCGTCTTCTTGCCGACGCCGGGTATCTTCACCAGACGGCCGGTCTCCTGCATGGCGACGGCCTGGGCCAGTTCGTCGGCGTTCATCCCGGACAGCACCGACAGGGCCAGCTTCGGCCCGACGCCGGAGATCTTGATCAGGGTGCGGAACACCTCGCGTTCCTTGGCGCTGCCGAAGCCGTACAGCTGCTGGGCATCCTCGCGCACGCTGAAGTGGGTGAACAGGGCGACCTGCTCGCCCTGGGCCGGCAGGTTGTAGAAGGTGCTCATCGGCACGTCGACCTCGTAGCCGACGCCGTGCACGTCGACGACGATCTGGGGCGGGTGTTTTTCCAGCAGGGTGCCGGTCAGGCGTCCGATCATGTCAGTCGGTCCAGGATGAGCGCCGCCACCAGCAGCACCGCCAGGATGTGGGCGGCGGCGATGGTGGCGCGGATGGCGGGCGCCAGCCGGGCCGGTTGCGCGGCATACCGGCGCAGTTCGCCGGCCGCCTTGAACGCCGGCAGGGCGGCCAGGAGCGCCGCCGCGCCCCATAGCGGCAGGCGGCCACCGGCGATGAGGCCGAGCAGCCAGCCCAGGGCCAGCAACAGGACCAGGCCATAGCCGTGTGCGGCCTGGTCGGGCGCCAGGCGGACCACCCAGTGCCGCTTGCCGGCCGCCGCATCGGCGGCGCGGTCGGGGAACTGGTTGATATAAAGGATGTTGGTCACCATCAGGGCATAAGGCAGGCCGACCAGCCAAGGCAGGGTATCGAAGCCGCCACGCTGGACGAAGTCGGCGCCGGCGACGATGAGCAGGAAGCCGGCGCCGACGCAGATCTCACCCAGGCCCCGGCTGTTCAGCTGCAAAGGCGGCGCCGAATAGGCCCAACCGATGAACAGGCCGGCCAGGCCGATCCAGAACAGGCCAAAGCCGCTGTGGCCGATCAGCCAGAGACCGCCCAGGATCACCGCCAGGAACAGGGCGAGGCCGAAGGCCAGGGTCTGGCCCGGGCTCAGGACGCCGTTCTGGATGAAGCGGGAACCGCCGGTGAACGGGAACAGGCGGTCGTTGTTGACCGCGTCGGTGCCGTTCAGGTGGTCGTAGTAGTCGTTCAGGACGTTGACCCCGGCGTGGGCCAGCAGGGCCAGCAGCAACGTGACCAGCGCGGCGGGAACATCGAACGGCACCCCGGCATGCCACGCGGTGGCGAAGCCGAGCAGGACGCCGACCAGGGTGATGGTCAGGAAGGCCGGCCGGGTGGCCATAAAATAGCGCAGCAGGGGGTTGCCCAGACGCTCCAGGCTGGGTTCGGCGGGGACGGCGGCGGTCTTGCTCACGACATCCGCCCCGCGCGCACCCGCCGGCCGGCGGTGACCAGGGCGCCCAGTCCCATGCCGCCGTGGGCATGGCAGATAGCGCAGGCCAGGGCGTCGGCCGCATCGGCCGTGGGCTCGCCCGGCAGCTTGAGCAGGCGGGTCACCATGTGGATCACCTGCTGCTTGTCGGCATGGCCGTTGCCGACCACCGCCTGCTTGACCTGCAGCGCGGTGTATTCGAACACCGGCTGGCCGGCATGGGTCAACGCCGCGATGGCGGCGCCGCGCGCCTGGCCGAGCAGCAGGGTGGATTGCGGATTGACGTTGACGAACACCTTTTCCACCGCCGCCGCCTCCGGTTCATAGGCCGCCAGCACCTCGCCGATGCCGGCGAAGATGGTGGCGATCCGGCCCGGCAGTTCGCCGTCCCGGGTGCGGATCACCCCACTGGCGATGTAGGTCAGTCGCTGGCCATCCTTCTCGATGACCCCGTAGCCGGTCACGCGCAGGCCGGGGTCGATTCCGAGCAGGCGCAAGGCCGAATCACTCGGGAAGAATCGCGGAGGTGTAGACCTCCTGCACGTCGTCGAGATCGTCCAGCATGTCGAGCATCTTCTGGAACTTGACGGCGTCGTCGCCTTCGACCTCGGTCTCGTTCAGCGCCTTCATGGTGATCTCGGCGATGACCGGCTGGAAACCCGCCGCCACCAGGGCCTCCTTCACCGTGGTCAGGTCGCCGGTGGGGGCGGTGATGACCTCGACGGAACCGTCGTCGTTGCCGATCACGTCCTCGGCGCCCGCCTCCAGGGCCACTTCCATGACCTTGTCCTCGTCGGCGCCCGGCTCCAGGATGATCTGGCCGCAGTGCTGGAACTGGAATGCGACGCAGCCGTCGGTGCCCATGTTGCCGCCGTGCTTGGCCATGGCGTGGCGGACGTCGGCCACGGTGCGCACCCGGTTGTCGGTCAGGCAGTCGACCATCACCGCCGCGCCGCCCGGGCCGTAGCCCTCGTAGCGGATCTCCTCGTAGCTGACGCCCTCGAGTTCGCCGGTGCCCTTCTTGACCGCCCGGTCGATGTTGTCGTTGGGCATGTTCTCGCCCTTGGCCTTGTCGATGGCCAGGCGCAGGCGCGGGTTGAAGTTGGGGTCGCCGCCGCCCATCTTGGCGGCCACGGTGATTTCCTTGGCATAGCGGGTGAAGATGCGGCCCCGCTTTTCGTCCTGACGCCCCTTACGGTGCTGAATGTTCGCCCATTTGCTATGTCCGGCCATGATGCATGTCTGAAGTGGATAAAAAAGCCATTTTAACCTTGACCGCCGCTCAGGCCGGAGAAAAAGAAGTCGAGCATCGGCCCCGCCTGCTCGGCCAGCGAATAGGCCGTCGGCTCCAGGCCCCAGTCCATGATCAGGCCGTCGATGTAGGCCAGCAGCGCCACGGCGGCGAGGGTCGTATCGAGGTCGGCGCGCACCTGGCCGCGCCGGCGGGCGTTGTCCAGGGCCAGCCGGAACACGTCGCGGGCGCCCATGCGGCATTCCCGGCGGCGTTGGACGTTGGGCGCCAACTCGTCGACGTACTCGCACTTCAGGGTCAGTATCTCGAACACCCGGCGGCAGCGGCCGTCCTGTTCCACCAGCGCCAGGGCCTGCACACCGGCCCGGCGCAGCAGGCCGAGCGGGTCCGGCTGGTCCGGATCGGCCATGTTTTCCAGCAGCGCCTCCAGGGGCAGGGTGGCGCGGTCGCACATGGCGGTGAACAGGTCGGCCTTGTTCTCGAAGTGCCAGTAGATGGCGCCGCGGGTCACCCCCGCCTGCTGGGCGATCTCGGCCAGCGAGGTGCGCGAGACGCCCTTGTCGCGGAACACGTTCTCGGCGGTATCGAGTATCAGCGAACGGGTTTCCTGGGCTTCTTCCTTGGTACGTCTGGCCATGTGCCTTCGCGTCAAACGGTGGGTTGGATCAATTCAGGATATCCGGAAACAAGTGGCTTTCCCCGGACAAGTTGCATAATCCTTGCATTGTCTTTGTAGATAATCAGCCGGACAACCGCAGATTAGCGATGCCTATCTTGCCATGGCCACCATTAATGATGCCCGCCCGGATCGAACTTCGATGACCCTTGATGGACCAAGGGCCATCTGCACCCACCCATTGCCCGCCCTCAGGAAGGTTGCCATGCCCCGCTCGCCCCTCGCCGCCGCGCTGGTCCTGCTCGCCCTCTCGGGCTGCGCTGCCGTGGGCCCGGACTACCGGGCCCCGGAGACGGCGGCGCCGGCCCAGTGGCAAGCCGCCCATGACGGCGGCCGCCGCGATGCCGAGATCCTCGCGCGCTGGTGGCGGCAGTTCGCCGACCCGGTCCTGGACGGCCTGATCGCCGATGCCCTGGCGGTCAATACCGATCTCGCGACGGCGCAGGCCAAGCTGCGCGAGGCGCGCGCCCGGCGCGACCTGGCAAAGGCCGGCCTGGCGCCCTCGGTTACCCTGTCAGGCTCCGCCAGCCGCAGCCGAAGCAGCGGCGAGACCGGCAGCGGCGCCACCCACAACCTGTTCAGCACGGGCTTCGACGCCAGTTGGGAGCCGGACCTGTTCGGCGGCGCCCGGCGCGGCCTGGAGGCCGCCGAGGCCGACCTGCAGGCCGGCGCCGAAGGCCTGCACGACACCCGCGTCAGCCTGGTTGCGGAAGTGGCGAGCAATTACCTGGAATTGCGCAGCAACGAGCAGCGCCTGGCCATCGCCGAGGCCAGTCTGGCCGCCCAGTCGGAAACCTACGACCTGACCCGCTGGCGCCAGCAGGCCGGGCTGGTCTCGGAACTGGACGCGGCCCAGGCACTCACTGCACTGGAGCAGACCCGGTCCGGACTGCCCGGCCTGCGCACCGCCATCACCGGGGCCCGCCACCGGCTGGCCACCCTGCTCGGGCGTGCGCCAGCCGAACTGGACGCCCGCCTGGCCGCGACCGGCGTCATCCCGCTCGCGCCGAATGCCGTGGCGACCGGCATCCCGGCCGATACCCTGCGCCAACGCCCCGACGTGCGCGCCGCCGAGCGCCGGCTGGCAGCCCAGACCGCCCGCCTCGGCGAGGCCGAGGCCGCACGCTACCCCAGCTTCCGGCTGACCGGCTCGCTCGGCCTCGACGCCCTGGCACTGAACCGGCTGTTCGGCGGCAATGCCGGCAGCGGCTCGCTCCTGGCCGGGATCACCGCGCCGATCTTCGACGCCGGCCGGATCAGGAGCAACATCGCCGTGCAGGATGCCGTCCTGGAACAAAGCCGCCTGGCCTACCGGTCCGCCGTCCTGGCCGCCCTGGAGGAGGTCGAGAACGCCCTCGCCGGCCTGGCCAACCTGGGCCAGCAGCACGAACAACTGTCCCGCGCCGCAGCCTCGGCGCGCGCGACCCTGGCACTCGCCCGCAACCGCTATGCCGCCGGGCTGGCCGATTTCCAGGCCGTGCTCGACAGCCAGCGCACCCAGCTCAACCTGGAAGACCAGCTCGCCAGCGCCACCGGCGCCTACGGCAACGCCCAGATCCGCCTGTACAAGGCGCTCGGCGGCGGCTGGACGCCCGACCCCGATGACAAGGAAACGCAATGACCGAAGCCAACAGCGCGAAACTGCAGGGAATCCTCGACCAGGGCGGCGGCCGCCGCTTCGCCGGCTGGCGCGGCTGGCTGATCCTGGCGGTCGTCCTGCTGGCCGCCGGGCTGCTCTATCTCGGCCTGCGCGGCAAGGAGACGGCCAAACTGCCGCAATACCAGACCGAGCCGGCCGCCGTCGGCACCCTGGTGGTCAAGGTTTCCGCCACCGGCAACCTGCAGCCGACCAATCAGGTCGACGTCGGCAGCGAGCTGTCCGGCATCGTCGACAAGGTCTACGTCGACGACAACGATCAGGTCAGGAAGGGCCAGGTACTGGCCCGCCTGGACCTGTCGAAGCTGCGCGACGCGGTGACCAAGTCGCAGGCCAACCTGGCCGCCGCCGAGGCCCAAGCCATGCAGGCCCAGGCCACGGTGGCGGAGTCGCGGGCCGCGCTCGCGCGCATGGTCCGGGTGTCCGAGCTGTCCGGCGGCAAGGTGCCGTCCAGGAGCGAGATGGACACTGCCGAGGCCAACCTGAAGCGGGCCGAGGCCAACGAGGCCAGCGCCCGGGCCAGCATCGCCCAGGCCCGGGCCGGCCTGCAATCGGACCAGACCAACCTGGCCAAGGCCGATATCCGCTCGCCCATCGACGGCGTGGTACTGACCCGCAAGGTCGAGCCGGGCCAGACCGTGGCCGCCTCGTTCCAGGCCCCGGTGCTGTTCACCCTGGCCGAGGACCTGACCCGGATGGAACTTCAGGTCGATGTCGACGAGGCCGACGTGGGCCGGGTCAAGGCCGGCCAGACGGCCAGCTTCAGCGTCGACGCCTGGCCCGGCCGGCAGTACGCCGCCGTCATCACCCGGGTCAGCTACGGCTCCAAGGTGGAAAACGGCGTGGTCTCCTACCAGACCATGCTGCAAGTGCACAACGACGACCTCAGCCTGCGTCCCGGCATGACCGGCACCGCCGAGATCACCACCCTGACCCGCGCCGACGTACTCCTGGTGCCCAATGCCGCACTGCGTTTCACGCCCGAGGCCACGGCCGCCGCACCGAAGAAGAACGGCAGCGTATTGAGCGCCATGCTGCCGCGGCCGCCGGCCCAGAAGCCGAAGGCGCAGGCCGTGAGTGCCGACGGCAAGTCGCAGGTCTGGGTCCTGCGCGACGGCCAGGCGGTACCGGTCGAGGTCGCGGCCGGCGTCAGCGACGGCAAGCTGACCGAGATCGTCGGCGGCGCCCTCAAGGCCGGCATGGCGGTCACCACCGAGAGCGTCAGCCAGCCATGACCGGGGAAGCAGCCCTGATCCGGCTGTCCGCCATCAGCAAGACTTATGGCAGCGGCCAGGCCGCCTTCCAGGCCCTGAAGGGCATCGACCTGAGCGTCGCGGCGGGCGAATTCGTCGCCATCATGGGGCCGAGCGGCTCGGGCAAGTCGACCGCGATGAACATATTAGGCTGCCTGGACACGCCGACCACCGGCCGCTACGAGTTCCAGGGCGTCGCGGTCGAGGGGATGACCCGCAACCAGCGCGCCCTGCTGCGCCGGCACTACCTGGGTTTCGTGTTCCAGGGCTTCAACCTGCTGGCGCGCACCACCGCACTGGAGAACGTCGAGCTGCCGCTGATCTACCGCGGCGACCCCGCCGGCAGCCGCCACCAGGCCGCCCGCGCCGCCCTCGAACAGGTCGGCCTGCAAGGCTGGGAGCACCACAGCCCAAACGAGTTGTCGGGCGGCCAGCAACAGCGCGTGGCGATCGCCCGCGCCATCGTCACCCGGCCGGCGGTGTTGCTGGCCGACGAGCCGACCGGCAACCTGGACAGCCGCAACAGCCGCGAGATCATGGACCTGATCGCCGCCCTCAACCGGGACCTCGGCATCACCGTGCTGATGGTGACCCACGAGCCCGACATGGCCGCCTATGCCAGCCGGGTCGTCCACTTCGTCGACGGCCTGGTCGAGAGCGACCGCCGCAATGGAGGCCATGCCTGATGCTGTGGAACACCCTGCTCCTGGCCTTGCGCGCGATCCGGCGCAACCTGATGCGCTCCTTCCTGACCGTACTCGGCATCGTCATCGGCGTCGCCGCCGTGATCACCATGGTCACCCTGGGCAACGGCGCCACTCAGTCTGTGTCCGACCAGATCGCCGGCATGGGCAGCAACCTGCTCATGCTGCGGCCCGGCCAGCGCTTCGGGCCGGGCTCCGAGGGTGCGCCCAACTTCAAGGACTCCGACATCGAGGCGATCCGCAGCCAGATCGGCAGCATCGAGGCGGTCGCCCCGGTGGTGAACAAGACCGCGACGGCGGTCTACCAGGCGAAAAACTGGTCCACCGTGGTGACCGGCAGCAGCAACGACTATTTCCTGGCCGGCAACTGGGTGATCGCCTCCGGGCGCAGTTTCAGCGAGGCCGAGGAACGTGCCGGCAAGGCGGTCTGCGTGATCGGCGAAACCGTGCGCGACAAGCTGTTCGGGCGCCAGAACCCGGTCGGCAGCGAGATCCGGATCAAGCAGTTCGCCTGCGAGGTGATCGGCCTGCTCAAGTCGCGCGGCCAGTCGGCCATGGGCTCGGACCAGGACGATGCCGTGGTGATGCCGCTGCGTACCGTGCAACGCCGCCTGACCGGCAACCAGGACGTCAACATGATCATGATCTCGGTGCGCAACAGCGCCGCCATCGACGGCGTCAAGGACCAGGTCACCCGACTGCTGCGCGAGCGGCGCAACATCGCGGAAAACGAGGAAGACGACTTCCGGGTCATGGACCCGCGCCAGATCAGCGAGACCCTGACCGGCACCACCCGGATACTCACCATGCTGCTCGGCGCGGTGGCGGCGGTGAGCCTGCTGGTGGGCGGCATCGGCATCATGAACATCATGCTGGTGTCGGTCACCGAGCGCACCCGCGAGATCGGCATCCGCCTGGCCATCGGCGCCCTGGAGCGGGAGGTCCTGCTGCAGTTCCTGATCGAGGCGGTGGTGCTGTCCAGTCTGGGCGGCCTGATCGGCATCGCCCTGGCCACCGGTGCCTCCATCGGCCTGGCCGGCATGATGGACATCCCCTATCTGTTCGATCCGGGCATCAACCTGCTGTCCTTCCTGTTCTCCGCCGCCATCGGCGTCCTGTTCGGTTTCTTCCCGGCCCGCCGCGCCGCCCGGCTCGATCCCATCGAGGCCTTGCGCCATGAATGAGACAAACCCGGATAAAACCATTTACATACACTCGTGTATGTATGTACGATCACTCGCCTTGTAACGTCACCGATATTCTGGAGTCCGCCGTGCGCCACCCTGTCCAAGCCGTCCTGCCGCTGCTGCTGTTATCCCTGCTGACCGCCTGCGGCCAGAAGCCTGCGACGCCTCCCGGCGGGCCGGCCGGCGGCATGCCGCCGCCGGAAGTCGGCGTCGTCACCGCCGTCACGGGCTCGGCGACCCTGACCCAGGACCTGCCGGGTCGCCTGCAGGCCTGGCGCACGGCGGAAGTGCGGGCACAGGTGGAAGGCATCGTCGAGAAGCGGCTGTTCGTCGAGGGTTCCGACGTCAAGGAAGGCGCCACCCTGTTCCAGATCGACGCGCGCACCTACCGGGCGGCCCGGGATGCCGCGCTGGCGGACGTCGACGCGGCCAGGCTGGTGGTCGACCGCTACAAGCCGCTGCTCGAGATCAAGGCCGTGAGCCAGCAGGAGTACGACGCTGCCGCCGCGCGCCTGAAGCAGACCCAGGCGGCCCTGGCGCGCGCCGCGCTGGACCTGGACAACACCCGCGTGCCGGCGGCGATCTCCGGCCGCATCGGCCGTGCACTGGTCACCGAAGGCGCCCTGGTCGGCAAGGGCGAGGCCACCCACATGGCCACCATCGAACAGATCAACCCGATCTACGCCAACTTCACCCAGCCCGGCAGCGAACTGCTGCGCCTGCAGGCCGCGGTCAAATCCGGCCAGCTCAAGCGCGCCGATTCGGCCAAGGTGGAACTGCTGCTCGAGGACGGCAGCGTCTATCCCCTGCCCGGCAGGATCCTGTTCTCCGACCTGGCGGTCGACCCCTCCACCGGCGCGATCAGCCTGCGCGCCGAATTCCCCAATCCGAAACGGGAGCTGCTGCCCGGCATGTTCGTGCGTATCCGTTTCCCGTCCGCGGTCGACGAGGGCGCCATCCGGGTGCCGCAACGCGCCGTGCAGGGCGGCCCCCAGGGCCAGTCCGTGATGGTGGTCGGGCCGGACGGCATGGTCGCGCCGCAACCGGTCAGGACCGGCGGCATGGTCGCCGGCGACTTCATCATCGTCGACGGCCTCAAGGGCGGCGAGCAGATCATCGTCGACGGCCTCCAGAAGGCCCGTCCCGGTGCCCCGGTCAAGCCAGTGCCCCTGACGCCCGCCGTGGCGCCGGCACCCGCGCCGGCCGCCATGCCTCCGGCCAAGAAAGCAGGCTGAACCATGATCCCAAGCTTCTTCATCGACCGCCCGGTGTTCGCCTGGGTGATCGCCATCCTGATCCTGCTCGGCGGCGTCCTGGCGCTGAAGAACCTGCCGGTCTCGCAATACCCGTCGGTGGCGCCGCCGGCCCTCGACATCACGGTCAACTATCCCGGCGCCTCCGCCAAGGTGATCGAGGACACCGCGGTGGCCCTGATCGAGCAGGAGATGAACGGCATCGAGAACCTGCTCTACACCTCGTCGGCCTCCCAGATCAGCACCGGCACGGTGACCCTGACCTTCAAGCCGGGCACCAACCTGGACTATTCCTCGGTCGAGGCGCAGAACCGCATCAAGCGGGTCGAGGCGCGCCTGCCCGACATGGTGCGGCGCCTGGGTGTGACGGTGAACAAGGCGGCACGCAACTACGTCACCATCCTGGCCCTGGTCTCGCCCGACAAGAGCAAGAACAACGTCGACCTCGGCAGCTATGCCGCCGCCAACGTGCTGGAGCCGATCCGGCGCGTGCCCGGCGTCGGCGAGGCCCTGCTGTTCGGCACCGAGTACTCGATGCGCCTGTGGCTGAAGCCGGAGAAGCTCCAGGCCTACAAGCTGTCGCCCGCCGACGTGGCCAGCGCGGTGCGGGCCCAGAACGTCGAGCTGGCTTCGGGCGAACTGGGCCAGCTGCCCGCCGCGCCCGGCCAGCAGATCAACGCGGTGATCGTCACCAACAGCCGGCTGTCGACGCCGGAAGAGTTCGGCAACGTCATCGTGCGCACCAACCCGGACGGCTCCACCCTGCGGGTCAAGGACGTCGCCCGGGTCGAGCTGGGCGCGCAAGATTATTCCGTGGCGGCGCGCATCGACGGCCAGCCCGCGGCCGCCATCGCGGTACGCCTGTCGCCGGGCGCCAACGCCCTGTCGACGGTCACGGCGGTCAACGCCAAGATGGACGAGCTGGCCAAGTTCTTCCCCGAGGGCGTGTCCTGGATCGTGCCCTACGACACCTCCAAGTTCGTCGAGATCTCGATCAAGGAGGTGGTCAAGACCCTGGCCGAGGCGGTGTTCCTGGTCTTCCTGGTGATGTTCCTGTTCCTGGAAAACCTGCGCGCCACCCTGATCCCGACCATCGTGGTGCCCATCGCCCTGGTCGGCGGCGCCCTCGGCCTCTACGTGTTCGGCTTCTCGATCAACGTACTGACCCTGTTCGCCATGGTCCTGGCGATCGGCATCGTGGTCGACGACGCCATCGTGGTGGTGGAGAACGTCGAACGGATCATGACCACCGAGGGCCTGTCGCCGCGCGACGCCACCCGCAAGGCCATGGGTCAGATCGTCAACGCCATCATCGCCATCACCCTGGTGCTGGTCGCGGTGTTCATCCCGATGGCCTTCTTCCCCGGCTCCACCGGGGCGATCTACCGCGAGTTCTCGGTCACCCTGATCCTGACCATCCTGTTCTCGGTGCTGATGGCCCTGACCCTGACCCCGGCCCTGTGCGCCAGCCTGCTCAAGCACACGCCGGGCAAGGACATGCGGCCGACTACCGGCTTCTTCGGCTGGTTCAACCGCTTCTTCGGCCGCACCACCCAGGGCTATACCACCTGGGTCGGCCGGGCCGCCCACAAGACCGGCCGCTACCTGGTGATCTACGCCATGCTCCTGGTCGCCACCGGCTGGCTGTTCCAGCGCCTGCCCGGCAGCTTCCTGCCCGAAGAGGACCAGGGCTACTTTCTCAATCTGGTTCAGCTGCCGCCGGGCGCCACCAACGAGCGCACCCTGGAGGTGCTGTCGCAGATCGAGGCCTACTACATGAAGCAGCCCGAGGTCGAGCACGTCATCGGCGTGGCCGGCTTCTCCTTCTTCGGCCGCGGCCAGAATGCCGCCATCGCCTTCGTCCGGCTCAAGGACTGGGACGCCCGGCCGGGCCAGGAACACGGCGCCCAGGCCATGGTGCACAAGGCCAACATGGTGTTCTTCGGCATCAAGCAGGCCATGGCCTTCGCCATCAACCCACCGCCCATCCCCGAGCTGGCCGCCGCCGGCGGCTTCGACTTCCGCCTGCAGGACCGCGGCGGACTCGGCCGGGACAAACTGCTGGAGGCGCGCAACATGGCGCTCGGCATGGCCATGCAGGACCCGCGCCTGGTCGGCGTCCGGCCCGAAGGCCAGGAGGCGGCGCCGCAGCTGTTCCTGGACATCGACCGGGTCAAGGCGGAGACCCTGGGCGTGAGCACCGCCGACCTCAACGACACCCTGCAGTCCGCCCTCGGCGTCGCCTACATCAACGACTTCGTGCGCCAGGGCCGCATCCTGCGCGTGCAGATGCAGGCCGAAGCCGACACCCGGCGCAGCATCGAGGACATCCTCAAGCTGCCGGTGCGCGGCAAGGGCGGCATGGTCACCCTGTCGGAACTGGCCAGGCCCAGGTGGGTGGTCGGCTCGCCCAAGCTGGACCGCTACAACGGTCTGCCGGCAATGAAGATCGCCGGCACCCCGGCACCCGGCCGCAGCACCGGCGACGCCCTCCAGGCCATGGAGGAGATCGCCCAGAAACTGCCACCCGGCATCGGCTACGAATGGTCGGCGACCTCGTACGAGGAACGCATGTCCGGCAGCCAGGCACCCATGCTGTTCGGCATCTCGATCATCGTGGTGTTCCTGGTCCTGGCCGCCCTGTTCGAGAGCTGGACCATCCCGCTCGCGGTCATGCTGGTGGTGCCGCTCGGCATCTTCGGCGCCGCTGCCGCGGTGGACCTGCGCGGCCTGCCCAACGACGTCTACTTCAAGGTCGGCCTGATCGCCATCATCGGCCTGTCGTCGAAGAACGCCATCCTGATCATCGAGTTCGCCCGCCGTCTGCAGGACGAGGGCAAGGGCCTGGTCGAAGCCACGCTGGAGGCTTGCCGGCTGCGGTTCCGGCCCATCCTGATGACCTCGATCGCCTTCATCGCCGGGGTCTCACCGCTCGCAATCTCCACCGGCGCCGGCGCCGAAAGCCGCCATGCCATCGGCACCGGCGTTATCGGCGGCATGTTCACCGCCACCGTGCTGGCGGTGTTCCTGGTGCCGGTGTTCTATGTCGTGGTACGGCGCATCTTCCCCGGCCATGCCCGCGTCCACCAGGAGAACGACCATGCGTAATTTCGCCCTCGCCGCCCTGCCCGCGGCCATGCTGCTGCTCTCCGGCTGTTCCATGCTGCCGAGCTTCGAGCGCCCGGCCGCCCCGGTGGCGGCGCAATGGCCGCAACCGGCCCTGGCGGCCGGACAGGCCAAGGCGGTCGGCCTGTCCTGGCAGCAGATGCTGCCCGACCCGCGCCTGCAGGCCCTGATCGAGGCCGCCCTGACCAACAACCGCGACCTGCGCATCTCGGTGGCCCGAATCGAAGAGGCGCGCGCACTGTACGGCATCAGCCGGGCCGACCTCCTGCCCACCCTGAACCTCAACGCCGGCGAATCGGCGGCCCGGGTGCCGGCCGACCTGACCGGCACCGGCCAGGCCAGAACCAGCCGGCGCTACGACGTGGCCCTCGGCGTCACCGCCTTCGAGCTCGACTTCTGGGGCCGGGTGAAGAGCCTGTCCGAAGCGGCGAGGGCGAGCTATCTGGCCACCGAAGAGGCGCGCAACGCCTTCCGGATCGGCCTGATCGCCGACGTCGCCGGAACCTACTTCTCGGCCCGGGAACTGGACGAACGCGTGGCCCTGACCCGCGCCACCCTGGAGAACCGCAAGAACCTGCGCTTCCTGGTCGAGAAGCGACGCGACGTCGGCCTCGCCGGCGAGCTCGACTACCTGGCCGCCAATGGCGCCTACGAGGCGGCGCGCGCCGAACTGGCCAGCCTGGAACGCAGCCGGGCCCAGGCCGAGAACGCCCTCGCCCTGCTGGTCGGCGGCCAGCCGGATGGGCTGCCGGAGGGACGCTCCCTGCGCGACCAGGGCGTGGTCGGCGACTTGGCCGTGACCGTACCCTCGGAAGCGCTCCTGGCCCGGCCCGACGTGCGTGCCGCGGAGCAGCGCCTGATCGCCGCCAACGCCAACATCGGCGCCGCCCGTGCCGCCTTCCTGCCGCGCATCGGCCTCAGCCTGGCACTTGGCAGCGCGAGCGGCGGCCTGTCCGGCCTGTTCGATTCCGGCTCGGGCGCCTGGACCTTCGCGCCCAGCCTGGTCCAGCCCCTGTTCGACAGCGGTCGCAACCAGGCCGGCCTGAGCCTGACCGAGGCGCGCAAGGTGATCGCCGTGGCCGACTACGAG
>JBAZLW010000036.1:0-14260 GCA_041650095.1 Hydrogenophilaceae bacterium
TGCCGGAAGGCAACCGTCTGGACGTTGCCATCGGTTTTCTCGGCCCGAATGTCGATAGCAACCATGTCATGGCGCCTATCTCCTCTGGTGGCGATTCTTATTACATGCCCGCTATTGGCTGGGCCAAGCACACCGGCAATATTGCCTATGGCGTGGGCATGTTTGCTCAGGGCGGCATGGGTACCGAGTATGCATATGGCTATGATGGCCTGCCCGAGCGTTCCGAATTGGGCGTGGGTCGTCTGATTGCCCCTCTGTCCTATAACGCCAATGACAAACTCACCATCGGTGGCTCCCTGGATTTCGTCTGGGCGATGCTGGACCTCCGCATGGCTATGCCACTCGAAGGCATGGTCGGCTTGCTTTCTGCCCCGCCTGAAGGCAACTTGGCTACCGCGTTGCAGACCATGTATTGCGGAACGGGGTGCACCACACCTACCGATCCTCCGACTGGCGGTGCTACTCCTGTCCGGCTGGACTTCAGCGACGGAAGCGATTACACGGGCAAGGCCAAGGGTTATGGCTTTGCTGGCAAGCTGGGCTTCACCTACAAGGCCAGCCCCACCGTTACCATAGGCGGCGTATACCACACCAAGACGTCCTTGAATGACTTGGAAACCTCCTCGAATGGTGCAAAGTTTGTCATTGCGGGTGATGAAGCGAATGGCTTGCCTGGCAAGATTACGGTCAAGGACTTCCAGTGGCCTGCTACCGCCGCCTTGGGTGTCGCTGTTCAGGCTACCCCGAAACTGATGGTGGCCGCCGACGTCAAGTACATCGGTTGGGAAGACGTCATGAAAGACTTCAAGATGACGTATTCGACCACTGCAATGGGGGACAATAGCTCTGCATCTTTTGCCCTCCCGCAGAACTGGGAGGATCAGGTGGCCCTGAAGCTGGGTGTAGCATATAAGTATACCGATGCACTGACCCTGCGCGCTGGTGCCAGCTTCGCGGATAACCCCATCCCCGATTCCACCATGAACTACCTGTTCCCGGCTATTGAAAAGAATCACTACACCCTTGGCTTCGGCTATGCCTTCAATCCGGTCTCTGACCTTAACTTCTCGCTGACGTATGCTCCGGAAGTCAAGCAGACAGCCGATATGGGTTGGACCGTCACCCACAGCCAGACCAACTGGCAGCTGATGTACTCCCACCGCTTCTAATCGACCGGGTAGCGGTAAACTCGCGGGGCTGGATTATCCAGCCCCGTTTTCATTTGAAGTTCAAGGCCGCAGGGTTTTTGTACTTGAGCGCACTGGCCAAAGCGGCCCATGTTGCTCTGTTTCTTAGTTCTTGGCCGATCCGGTATCACTGTGCGATCCCCGGCGTATGCGAGCGTCGGCCCGTGTCAATTCCCAGTCATTATGCGCCCTGGCTTCTGCCGGACGTCAAACGAGCCAGCAACTTCACCCTCACCAAAGCGTTTCCCTTGAGGCCGACACTTGAAGGATGCGGGCTGACTGGGTCGCAGGTCATGCAGGGACTGATTGCTGTTCTTGTACCGCAAGGCGATTAGCCATCCGGCTTGCCTATATGCCGCCCCTCATCGCTTATTACACATTCTTCCGGTTACGCAGAACGCGTGCATATATTTCAAATAAAACCAATAAGTGATATATATCGAAACATGATTGATGGATGGATACCATCATCTGCACATTTGGCTTGGTTACCACTTATGTGGAGGAGATATTGGCATGAAAATAAAAAAGCTTGTTGTTGCACTTGCCGCCGTCGGATTTACCACCGGCGCCTATGCCACCAACGGCATGAACCTTGAAGGTTATGGCCCGATAGCGGCCGGCATGGGCGGCGCTTCCTTCGCCTACGACAATGGCACGGCGGCCGTGATGAACAACCCCGCAACCCTTTCTTTGGCGGGAAATGGGTCACGGCTTGACCTTGCACTTGGTTATCTGGGGCCAAAGGTTGCCGTCGAGGGTGGCCAGAAGTCGGATGGAACGGCTTACTTCATGCCGGCCATGGGCTGGGTGAAAAAGAGCGGCGATCTGTCCTATGGCGCGGCCATGTTTGCCCAGGGCGGTATGGGTACCGAATACGCTATGGGCCTCGATGGCAAGAAAGACCGTTCCGAACTGGGTGTCGGACGGATGATCTTTCCGCTTTCCTACAGCCTGACCAAGGACTTCGCCGTCGGCGCCTCGGCGGATTTCGTCTGGGCGATGATGGATATCAAGATGGCCATGCCGGCATCCAGCATGTTGGGGATGATGACACCCG
The DNA here is from genome assembly GCA_041650095.1 of Hydrogenophilaceae bacterium. Lineage (GTDB taxonomy): Bacteria > Pseudomonadota > Gammaproteobacteria > Burkholderiales > Thiobacillaceae > Parasulfuritortus. Next base: position 2,248 of record JBAZLW010000036.1, read on the forward strand.
GTAGCGGTACCGGGGCCTTCGGCCTTTTCAATACGGTTTCTACCTTGAACGACTTGGCCAGTGCACTTGGCATCAGTCTCGATCCATTGATGAGCGGCCGAGTCGATGCCAGCGATGACAGCGACTACACGGGCAAGGCCAAGACGTTTGGTTATGCGGGCAAGCTGGGCTTTACATTCAAGCTCAGCGATAAACTGACCTTGGGGGGCACCTATCATTCCAAGACCCGGCTCAAGGACATGAAAACCAGTCGCAAGGGGGCCCAAATGGTCATTACCGCGGCGGGTATCGATATGCCAACGGACGGCAAGCTGATCATCCATGATTTCCAGTGGCCTGAGACCTATGGTCTGGGCCTGGCCCTGAAAGCCACGGATCATCTGATGTTTGCCTTCGACGTCAAGCGCATTGGCTGGAAGAGCGTCATGAAGAACTTCAGCATGACCTTCACGACCTCTGACGCACTAGGGTCGGGCCAGCCCGGTAGCGTGGACTTTGTCATGCCACAGAACTGGGATGACCAGACCGTGTACAGCCTGGGCGGATCCTACAAGCTCAGCGATGCACTGACCCTGAGGGCGGGTGTGAACATGGCCAACAACCCGATTCCCGATGCCACGATGAACTACCTGTTCCCGGCCATCGTCAAGAACCACCTGGCTCTTGGTTTGGGCTATGCCTTCAGTCCGGAGTCTGAGATGAACCTCTCAGTGCAATATGCGCCCAAGGTGACGCAGACCAATCCTGATCCCAACGGTGATGGCGACTCTGCGGATGCCTACACCGTCAGCCACAGCCAGACCAGCGCGCAGCTGATGTACTCCGCCCGGTTCTAATCGCCCTCTCGTAGTAGAATCGCGGGGCTGGACTATCCAGCCCCGTTTTCTATTGATGGTGGAGACAAGCATGCATAAGTGGTTGGCCGTATTGGCCCTGATGGTGTTCAGCCCCCTGGTCTGGGCGATTTCGCCTTATGTCCACGGCGACAAGGTGGCCGCAGGCGATGTCCAGGCGGTCATGAGCCAGGTCGAGGGCAAGCTGGCCAAGGTCGGCTTCAATGTCATCGGCAAGTATGCGCCCCAGGGTTTGCCGGGTTACGGGGTCGTGGTGGTGACCGATAACGCCCTGCTGGCCAGGATCAAGTCGCTGGGCGGCGCCAATATCGTCGGCGCGGCGATCCGCATCGGGGTCAAGTCGGATGGCAGCGTGTCCTACATGAATCCCGATTACTGGTACCGGGCCTACTTCCGCAACGGCTTCAAGTCGGCAGAGCGTACCGTCAAGACGCTGGAGTCGAAGCTGGCGAAGTCACTGGGTGCGCGTGGCACCTTCGGCGGCGATGTGGCCAGGACCGATCTGGTCGAATACCAGTACATGTTCGGCATGGAAGGCTTCGAGTCGGACAAGAACCTGCTGATCGAGCACCTGAGCTTCGAGGATGCGGTCAAGGCGATCCAGGATAACCTCGCGCAAGGCCGGGCGAAGACCAGCAAGGTCTACGAGGTGATCATGCCCGACAAGAAGATCGCCGTGTTCGGCGTCGCCATGAATGATGCCAAGGAAGGCGATGGCTGGTGGGTGAAGACCGTCGGCGCCGACAATATCGCGGCCTTGCCCTACGAGATCTACGTGGTCGGCCCCAAGGCGGATCACCTGTTTGCGCGCTACCGCATCGCACTGGGCTGGCCGGCGGTGGGCATGGGCCAGTTCATGCGCATCGTCGAGGCGCCCTACATCATCCAGGAGACCTTGAGCCAGGTGGCCGGCGGCGCGCCGGCTGGCAAGTAGGAGGCCCCGCTCGCGGGCCGAACAATCCTCGGTTCGCGCCGCAAGCGGCCTCTTGCATGCCGCCGGGGTGTGGCGGGCTTGGCTACTGGGTGCGTTTCCTGATAGCCCGCAACGCGAACCGCCCCGGGTCGACCGCATCCAGCAGGTCGGTCTCCAGGGGGAGCGGCTCCCCTTCCAGTTGGCTGGCCAGCGCTTCGGCCAGCAGCCTGGCCCATACCAGCCCCCGCGAGGCATAACCCAGCAGGCCGTAAAGACCCGGTTGTCGGGCCATGTCGCCCAGCCTGGCGGCAGTCGAGTCGGGCAGATGGTCCCAGTCCGGCAAGGGACCGGCAATCGGCAGACGATCCGGCGGCACCGGCCGGAAGCCGACCCGGCTGGCGAACCGGCGGCTTCGCGGATCGATCTCGATGCCGGGCAGCAACCCGCTCAATCGGCGCAGGTTGTCGGCGTCGCATGTGGGCCTCGGCATGGGGTCTGCATCGGCATCGTAGGATGCCCCGACCGCATGCAGGCCGTCCACCGCCGGTGCCGCATAGCCGTCCCGGCACAGCGCTGAACGTAATTTTGGCAATAGTCCTTCCGGCACCAGGGTGACCTGGCCGCGCATGCACTGGATCGGCAACCGGCTCGCCTGCTCGAACCGGACGGCATCGACGCCGCTGGCCAGGATCAGTATCGGTGCCTCGGCCAGGCAGTGGCCGTCGTCGTCGAATACCCGCCAGTCGGCGCCGACGCGCTCGATGGTGGCGACCGAACATTCGAACAGCGTATGCACGCGCTCCCCTGCCAGTGCGAGGGCGGTCCGGCACAGGCTGGGCGGGTTGGCCCAGCCGCCTTGCGGAAACAGCCAGCCGCCGGCCGGTGTGGCATGGCCGAGCCAGTCCGCCGCCTGCGCCTGTCTGAGGAAACGCAGGAAATTGTCCGGAAAGCCGAGTATCTCGACGGTCCGGCGCATCTGTGCCTCCTGCTCCGGCGTGCGGGCAAACTGCATGACGCCGCAGGCCGCAAGGCGGGCACCGGCCGCGCCCGCCTCCGGCCGCTGCCAGGCCCTGAGGCCGTACAGATAGGCCGCCCGGGACAGCCGCGCGGCGATGTTGTCGTCACGCGCGATCAGCGGCATGACGATGCCGGCCAGGTTGCCGGAGGCCTCCATGCCGGGCGCGGGTTGGCGGTCGATCAGGGTGACCTGCCAGCCGCGGCTGGCCAGGCGTTCGCAACAGGTGCTGCCGGCGACGCCGGCACCGAGCACGATGGCGCGCCGCTCAGGCTGGTTGTTGTCCGGGCGGTCGAGGACGAAGCGTCCGGCCAGCATCTCCTTCTTGCGGCCGAAGCCGGGACAGGGGTCGGTCCTGAAACCGGCGCCGTGCAGCAGGCTGCGCACCGGAACGGCAACCGACCAGGTCGCGATCGAGGCGCCCCGGTTGGCCAGCTCGCCCAGGCGGCCGAGCAGCGCCGGCGACCATAGATCGGGGTTTTGCGCCGGCGTGAAGCCGTCCAGGTAGAAGGCATCGACACCGGCCCGGAGCTTGCCCAGCAGTTGTCCGGCATCGCCGAACAGCAGGGTCAGGATCAACCGGTCGCCGGCCAGTTCCAGGCGGTGGCAGCCGGGTACCATGGGCGGCCAGGCGGCGCGCAGTTGCTCAGCCGGTTCGGCGAATTCAGGCCAGGCCGCGTGCAGGGTGGCCAGGTCATCGACACTGAACGGATGTTTTTCGACCGAGACGTAATGCAGTCGCCGGCAGGCCCGAGGATCGTCGCGCCAGGCGGACCAGGTGGCCAGGAAGTTGAGCCCGGTGCCGAAGCCGGTCTCCAGGATGACGAAGCGATCCTTGCCCTGCCAGCGTTCCGGCAGCCGGTTGCCGCGCAGGAAGACGTGACGGGCTTGGCCGGGTCCGCCTTCGGCGGAGTGGTAGACATCGCCGTATTGCTCCGACCAGGGTACGCCGGTCTCGGAGTATGCCAGGCGAGCCGGGATCAGGGATTCATACATCTCAGGCTTGATCGAACAGGGCCGCCACCATGGTGGCGTCGAAGCGATAGTCGTGGCCGCAGATCTCGTCGTGGATGTGGATCTCGCCATGCTCGCGCAGCACCGCCTCGCATTCCTCGCGGCCCAGCGAACGCAGCATGGCGGCGACCTTGGGCCAGTCCTCCGGGCAATGGTAGGTCACCGGACGCGGGTCGTACAGGCGGACGTCCTCTTCGGGAAACAGTCGGGCGAGCAATTGCATGGCGGACAGGCCGGCCAGTTCTTCCGGCCGCACGGTTTCGGCCAGCATCTGTACCCGGTTCCAGCCGTCGGCATCGCGCTGGTCGGCATTCGGCAGCTTCTGCAGGAACAACCCGGCGGCGGTCTGCCCGTCGGCGGCCAGGAACAGCCGGGTCGGCTGCTGCTCGGAGCGTTCGAGGAAATGCTGGAAGATCGCGGCGATGTTGTCGCCGGCGAGCGGCACCAGACTCTGCCAGGGCTGCGGCATGCCGGCGACATCGAGGGTCAGCGCCAACTGGCCGTGGCCGAGCAGGTCCGGCACGGGCGCCGCCTCGACGCTCGCCTCGGCACGGGCCATGCCGCGCATCCTGAGTTGCTCGTCGCAGTCGAGCACCAGCAACTGGACCGGGCCCTGGCCCTTGAGCTGGAACGACATGCGGCCGGGCTGCTTCAGGTTGGCGGCGATCAGGGCGGTCACCGCGCTCATCTCGCCGAGCAGGCGGGAGACCGGGGCGGGATAACCGCGGCCGGCCTGGAGCGCCTGCCAGACTTCCTGCAGGCGGACGCAGGCGCCCCGAATGTCGAGTTCCTCGAACAGGAAGGGGCGGACGAAGTTGTGGGCGATGGGGGTTTCCAAGATGGCGCGCATTTCGACTGAAAGGGCGATAAGTACCGGCTTTGTCATCCATGTGCAAGGGCATCCGGCGGCATGGGCGTTAAAATGCCGCACCGTTAGCGACTGAGACAACCCAGTGATCCATCTCGTTCTTTGTTGGCACTTCCACCAGCCCGATTACCGCACCGAGGACGGCCGCTATTTCCTGCCCTGGACCTATCTGCATGCGCTCAAGGACTACGCCGACATGGCGACCCACCTGGAGGCGCAGCCTGACATGAATGCGGTGGTCAATTTCGTGCCCATCCTGCTGGAGCAACTGGACGATTACGTCGAGCAGTTCCGCACCGGCGCGGTCCGCGACCCCCTGCTGGCCGCGCTGGTCGAACCCGATCTCGGCCGCTATTCGCCGGAGCACCGGCGCACCCTGGTCGAATCCTGCTTCAAGCTGAACTTCGCCACCATGGTCGATCCGTTTCCGGGCTACCGCCGCCTGGCCAGGTTCTGGCAGGCCGCGACCGAGGACGGTGAGACGGAAGTGGACTATTTCTCGGACCAGTACCTGGCCGATCTGGTGGCCTGGTATCACTTGGCCTGGACCGGCGAGACCGTACGCCGGGAGCATGCCTGGCTGGTGGCGATGATGGAGAAGGGCTCCGGCTTCAGCCTGGAAGAGCGGCAGCAGCTCTATCGCCTGGTCGGCGAGGTGATCGCCGACCTGATTCCCCGCTATGGGGCGCTGGCGGAGCGGGGCCAGGTCGAATTGTCGGCCACGCCGCACAGCCACCCCATTGCGCCGCTGCTGATCGATTTCCAGTCGGCGCGCGAGGCCCGGCCCGGCCTGCACCTGCCGGCGGCGAAACTCTACCCGGGCGGACCGGAGCGGGTGCAGGCGCATGTGGACACCGCCCTGGCGGCGCATGCCGAGCACTTCGGCAAGCCGCCAGCCGGGCTCTGGCCGGCCGAGGGCAGCATCTCCTCGCCGACGCTGGAATTGTTCTCCAAGGCCGGGGTGCGCTGGGTGGCCAGCGGCGAAGGGGTATTGCGGCACAGCCTGCATGACGCCGGGCTCGACCCCAGCCGGCCCGGCACCTGGCTGAGCCGGCCCTGCCGGCTGCCGGGCCAGAGTACGGTCATGTTCTTCCGGGACGACCACCTGTCCGACCTGATCGGCTTCGAATACAAGGGCTGGTTCGCCCAGGACGCGGTGCGGCATTTCCTGCGCAACCTGGAGGACCGCTACCGGCATATGCCGCATAGCGATCCGGTGGTCACCGTGGTGCTGGACAGCGAAAACGCCTGGGAATACTACCCCTACAACGGCTGGTATTTCCTGTCCGAACTGTACCAGGCCCTGGCGGAGCACCCCGGCATCCGGGTGACCACCTTCTCCGAATACCTCGACCTGTTCCCGGACAGCGTGGCGGAGTTGCCCACCCTGACGGCGGGTAGCTGGGTCTACGGCGACTTCACGACCTGGCTGGGCGATCCGGCCAAGAACCGCGCCTGGGACCTGCTCTGTGCCGCCAAGACCGCCTACGACGCGCGCATCACCGGATTGCCTGAGGAACGCCGGCGGGAGGCCGAACTGCAACTGCGCTCCTGCGAAAGCTCGGACTGGTTCTGGTGGTTCGGCGATTACAACCCGAGCGACAGCGTCGAGGCCTTCGACAAGCTGTACCGCGCCAAGTTGACACAACTCTACCGGACCCTGGGCCTGCCGGTGCCCGCCGCGCTGACCCTGTCGCTCAGCGGCGGTGGCGGCCACATGGAGGGCGGTGGGGTGATGCGGCGCGGCGGCCACGGCTGATCTGGTAAACTGCCAGACCTTTTACAGTTTTTCAGCGGGGATCGCCATGAGCGACGATGTGGTTAGCAAGCACAGGGTGGTGTACATACGCTACAGCGTGCTCGATGAAACCGGCCGGGTGATGGGCCAGCAGGACCTGCCGACCGGCTATGTGCATGGCGCCGGCAGCGGCCTGTTCGACGAGATCGAGCAGAGCCTGGACGGCCACAAGGTCGGCGATCAGGTCGAGTCCTTCCTGGCCGCGGGTGCCTTCGGCGAGCGCGATCCCGAACTGGTGATCGAGGAAGAGATCGACAACGTGCCGCCGCAGATCCGTTATGTCGGCGCCGAGGCCGAACTGCAGAACGACAACGGCGATGTCCTGACCTTCCGGGTCATCGCGATCGAGGACGGCAAGATCACCCTGGACGGCAACAATCCGATGGCCGGGCGGGTGGCCAAGTGCGTGGCGGAGATACTGTCGATCCGCGACGCCACCCCGGATGAAATCAAGAACGGCTTCCCGGCCGAACAGGGCGTGCCGAAACTGCACTGATCCCGTACCACCATGAAAAAAGCCCGCCTGAGCGGGCTTTTTTGTCACCGAGGCCGGGTATTACTTGGCCGGGCAGCTGTCGTCGCCGGGCACCTTGCCGGGGATCAGCAGGAACTGCTCGAACGGGCCCATGACCTTCATGGCCTCGCCCTTGGGGCCTTCGAATTTCAGGCGGCCGAACATCATGGCGCGCATGGGACCGTACTCGCCATTGCCCATCTCGTGCCAGCGCTTGGTCTCGGCGTGCATCTTGTAGTCCATGTCGTAATTCAGGGTGGTATGTTGGATCGGCCCGGCGTAGACGCAGGTGGTCTTGCCGCCCTTGGTGGAGATGGTCATTTCCACCTTGCTGGCTTCGCCACATTCGTCGCGGTACATGTGGATGACCTTGTAGCCGCGGCCGCCGTCGTTCGGCGCCCATTTCACGGCCAGTTCGGTGGTCAGGGCGGGGTTGGTGTTCCAGTACTGGCAGGCCTGGTTGGCCCAGTCGTTGGACATCAGGGGGGCGGCTTGGGTGGCGGCAGCGCAGGACATGGCGGCCAGGATGAACAGCTGTTTACGCATTTTCGATTGTCTCCTCACATGCAATTGGGGCGTATTTAACCTGTTCTGGCGGGACACGGTTTTGATGCCGAACAGGTTTTGCCGGCGGCTAGGTTAGACCGATGGACCACGGCTGTCAAAGCAACTATTCGTACCGCCAATCAATAGTATTAATGGGGAAACTTCTCCTTCAGTGCCCCGTACAGCCAGGTGCCATGGAGGGCGCCGGCCAATACGGCCAATGCCCCGATCGAGCCGGTGCCGACCAGTGCGAACACTGGGCCGGGGCACAGGCCGATCAGGCCCCAGCCGAGGCCGAAGATCAGGCCGCCATAGATGTAGCTCTTGCGGCCAGGCGGCTTGGCCGGGATCTCGATCTCCTGGCCGTCGAGCGAGCGGCGGCCCAGGTACTTGATGAACTGGACGCTGATCAGACCGGTGACGATGGCCGAGAACATGATCCCGAACATGTGGAAGTTCTGGAAATGGAACATTTCCTGGATGCGGTACCAGGAGGCGGCTTCCGATTTGACCAGGATGAAGCCGAAGGCCAGGCCGGCCAGCAGGTAGGGAATATAGCGTCTCATTGCAGCAGCAGGGGGACCAAAAGCCAGGACGACAGCAGGCCGCCGGCGAAGATGCCGAGTACCGCGTAGACCGAGGCCAGTTGCAGGGTGGACAGGCCGGTGATGGCGTGGCCGGAGGTGCAGCCGCCAGCGTAGCGGGTGCCGAAACCGACCAGCACCCCGGCGGTGAACAGGAAGGTGAGGTTGCGCACCGTGGGGGCAAACAGTTCCGGCGGGATCAGCGTCCCGCCCGGTGCCGTGAAGCCCCAGGACTGCATCATCGCGAGCGCGGCCGGGGTCAGTGCGACCGGGTCGGGGTCGGCGAACACCACCCCGGCCAGGAAGCCGCCCAGGCCGGTGCCAATCACGAAGTACAGGCTCCAGGTGTGCTCTTTCCAGTCGTACTTGAAGAAGTCGACGTCGACATGACGCGGCTGGGTGATCGCACACAGGTGGCGCAGGTTGTTCGAGATGCCGAACGAGCGGTTGCCGATGACCAGCATCAGCGGGACCATCAGGCCGATCATCGGCCCGGCCACGTACCAGGGCCAGGGTTCATGCAACCAGGTTATCAGCGTATCCATATCTCATCTCCCCGAGAAGGACCGCATTATATGAGTAAATTGCTCGTCTATTGCCAGAGTTGCGAAATCCGTGCTTACGGCTTGATCGACGAAATCACCAGGTCGATGCGGCGCTGTATCCTGGCCAGGGCGTCGCGGTCGCCGACGGCCTCGGCGCGCTTCATTTCGACGCCCAGCCAGGCCAGCAACGGCCGCCGCCAGCCCTGTCCGGAGGCGGTATCGATGGCCTCGGCGATGCCGGCCGGGGTGAGGCGGCCGGTCCTGAACAGGACACCGGCGGCGATCAGGCGAGAGGCCGGTTCCTTGATCTCGGCCAGCCGGGCCTCGCCGCCCGCCTTCAGGACCGGTCCATATTGCACCGGCAACAACTTGGCATCGAGGCCCTGCCAGTGGCCGGAGAGGAATTCGGCGTAGTTCTGTTCCGCCGGCGCGGCACTGTCCTTGAGGGCTGCGAAACCGGGGCAGTCGTCGTATTCCAGGGCGGCGGCGCGGACCCCGCAGCGGGCCAGTTCGATGCGGGCGATCAGGTCCGGGCGGCCGGTGCGGGCCGCCTCGGCGCGCGCCTTGGCGAAGTTGAGGTCGGCCAGCTTGGCGTTGCCGTCGAGGTAATACTTCTGGAACCCTTCCAGCCCGCTTTGGGCGTTCATCTTCCAGTCCGGCGGCGGCGGCGAACCGGCGCAGGCGGCGAGCGCCAGCAAGGCCAGCAGAGACAGAGGGCGGATCATGGCAGCTTCACCTCCACGTCACGGGCGAACGGCCACTTGCGGTTGATCTCGTTGATCAGGTGGTTGACCTTGGTCAGGCTGTCGTCGACCTCGGCGCGCAGGGTGGCGATGTCGGTGGTGGCCTCCTTGACGTCGGCCGAGATGGCCTGGCCGTTGGCCAGGATGGCGTCGGCCTTCTTCAGGCTTTCGCGCACGTCGCCGAGGATGGCGTTGATCTGCAGCACCGACTTCTGGACCTCATCCATAACCCCGTTCGGGCCGAACACCCTCTGGTCGGTCTTGCCCAGCATGCCGTCCGCCTTGAGCGAGACGCCATTCAGCGAGGTGAGCAGGTTGTTGGTGCGGTCGATCGCCTGGACCACCTTTTTGGCGTTTTCCGGCGCGCCAAGCACGCCGCCGATCACGCCGTATTCGCCGGTCATCCGTTCGGTTACCGTCTTCACGTGGGCCAGACTCTGGTTGATGCTGGAATCGCCCTTGGTCATGGCATTCACGTTGACCAGGATGCTTTTTACCTCGGCCATGATCTCGGGGATGTCCTTGGTGGCATCGCCGGTATAGAGCGGGCGTTCGGCGCCGTCCTCGAGGATGGGATCGGTTAGGCTGGTCGAGAAGGCGCGGATCTTGGCGCCACCGACCAGCGACTTCTCCAGGGTGAACACCGAGGTTTCGCGCAGCCACTTGGCATCCTTGACCGGGACCGCCATCTCGATGCGCACCTGGCCCTTTTCGGTGAGTTCCAGGCGTTTGACCTGGCCGACCGGAAAACCGGCGTAGGTCATGCTCATCCCGGCCTCGACGCCCTCGGCGTTCTCGGTCACCAGGATCAGGCGCTGGGTGCGTTCGAAGGCGCCGCGGGCAAACAGGGCATAGAACAGGAAGCCTGCGGCGAGGACCACGGTCAGGGCCAGCAGAAGGCCGACCTTGAATTCCATGTTCTTGATCAGCGGGGCGCGTACAGGGGCTCGTTCCATGTGTAGTCCACGATCCAGCATTCGTTGAGCTTGTCGTCGAGCGCAGCCAATGTCGCCTCGACGAAGGGCGGGTAGTGGGTGTCCGGCAACAGCAGGGCGGGACGGTCGATGATGATTATAGAGGGTGAGCGGATCACGGCGCGCAGCAGTTTGGCGATAAAGCGTTCCTCGCTCGTGAGGTCCGGGTCGCGCTTGAAGGCGCACTCGGTCCGGTTCAGTTCGACCAGCAGCGACCAAGCCTGGTCGGCGGCCTGGTCGTAGGCCATGTTAAGCCGGTATTGCGGCACGATGGCGACGTTCTCCAGCACCGACAGGTTGGCGCGCAGAGGCAATTCCTCGGAGATCAGCGAGATCTCCGATTCCTGCACCGTGGCGATCAGCGCGCGGCGAACGGCGTCATCCGCCGCCCATTTCAGATGTACTTGAGCACTAATGAGATCACCTCGACCAGCATCAGGACGAAAAACAGCCGCACCATGCCGCGCAGCACCGAGATGGGCACGAAGAACAGCTTGGCCGGCGGTGCCGCCAGCCCTTCCGAGATCGGGATCACAGTCACCGCCAGGCCGAAGGCGAGCACCTTGGCCCAGAGCAGGGCGATGGCGGGGATATCGAAGATGTTGCCCATCACCCGGTTGAAGTCGGTCAGGCTCCAGATCTGGAAGCCGTACACCGCGATATAGGCCAGGACGAGGGCCAGGGCGCTGGCCACGGCGGTGAGCGCCAGAACGGAGATGACCCCGCCGATGACCCGGGGGATGAACTCGAAGCGCATCGGATCGACCCCGGAGTCCGCCAGGGCCTTCATCTCGTTGTGCACGACCATCAGCGCCACCTCGGTGTTGATTGCGGCGCCCGAGCGCAGGCCGACGAACAGGGCGGTGAGCAGGGGCAGTATCTCCAGGACAAGGATGCGCACCGAGGCCTCCAGTGCGTGCTGGGCGAAGCCGTAATTGCGCGCGGCGTCGACCACGATCTGGATCAGCACGAAGGACAGCACGGCCGAGAACAGGGTGAAGGTGGGCAGGATCTGCCAGGCGGTGAAATAGATCTGCTTCTGCACCACCGAGCGGGTGGCGCTGTTGTAGGTGGCCGGGGTCAGGGCCTCGATGATGGCCACGGCGGCGAAGCGGCCGAAGCTACGCCAGCCGCGCAGCCAGGCGAGCTGGGCGGCACCGCGTCGGGTCAGGGCATCGATGATCGGGTCCATGTCCGGCATGATACCGCCATGCCGGACGGTGGGCGTATGATGGCCATTATTCAGTCGACGATCGATTGTGCCCGGGCAGTCCATACGATGCCGCCGGGTGTAAGGGAGACCTGACCGGGATGAACAAGCCGAGTTTGCTCGACCGCCTGGAAAGCCTGGTGGCGGTGGGCATCGAACTCTCCGCCGAACGCGATTCGGATCTGATCCTCGCCCATATCGTGGCGGCGGCGATGGAGCTGACCCACGCCGACGGCTGCACGCTATACCTGGCCCAGGGCGGTTCGCTGCACTTCGAGATCATCCGCAACAACTCGCTGGCGATCAAACTGGGCGGCCCGGCCGGCGCCAAGCTGACCCTGAAGCCGATCCCGCTCCACCTGGCCGACGGCAGCGCCAACCTGCATGCGGTCTCGGCGGCGGCGGCGCTCCAGCGCCGGACCATCAACCTGGCCG
>JBAZLW010000037.1:0-14004 GCA_041650095.1 Hydrogenophilaceae bacterium
TGCGATCATCGCCAGCTTGATCAGGTCGGCGGCGGTGCCCTGCATGGGCGCGTTGATCGCGGCCCGCTCGGCGCCCTGGCGCCGAGCGGGGTTGCCGGAACGGATCTCGGGCAGGTAGAGCCGGCGTCCGAACAGGGTCTCGACGTACCCCTCCATCTTCGCCTGCTCGCGGGTCCGGGCCATGTACTCGGCCACCCCCGGATAGCGGGCGAAGTAGCGCTCGATGTAGGACTGCGCCGTGGTCCGGTCGATGTTGAGCTGCGCCGCCAGGCCGAAGGCCGACATGCCGTAGATGAGGCCGAAGTTGACCGCCTTGGCCATCCGGCGCTGCTCCGGCAGGACCTGTTCGGGCGTGAGGCCGAGCACCTCGGCGGCGGTGGCGCGGTGGATGTCCTGGTCCTCGGCAAAGGCGGCCAGCAGGCGCTCGTCACTCGACAGGTGGGCCATGATGCGCAGCTCGATCTGCGAGTAGTCGGCCGAAACGATGACGAAGCCGGGCTCGGCGATGAAGGCCTCGCGGATCTTGCGGCCCTCGACCGAACGCACCGGGATGTTCTGCAGATTGGGATCGTTCGACGACAGCCGGCCGGTCACTGCCGTGGCCTGACTGTAGTTGGTGTGCACCCGGCCGGTGGCCGGGTTGACCATCAGGGGCAGCTTGTCGGTGTAGGTCGATTTCAGCTTGGCCAGGCCGCGGTATTCCAGGATCAGCTTGGGCAGAGGATAGTCCTCGGCCAGCTTTTCCAGCACCTCCTCGTCGGTCGACGGTGCGCCCTTGGGGGTCTTCTTGAGCACCGGCAGCTTGAGCTGGTTGAAGAATATCTCGGAGAGCTGCTTGGTCGAATTGAGGTTGAACGGTTGGCCAGCCGCCTCATAGGCCTTCTGCTCGATTTCCAGCATGCGGTGGGCAAGGAAGTCGGAATGCCGACGCAACAACTCGCAGTCGAGCTTCACGCCGGTACGTTCAATATGCGCCAGGATGACCAGCAACGGCATCTCGATCCGGCTATAGACATAGTCGAGGCCGCGCGTGGCCTGGAGACGCGGATACAGGGCCTTGTGCAGTCTGAGCGTGATGTCGGCGTCCTCGGCGGCGTAGTCGGTGGCATGCTGGATATCGACCTGGTCAAAGCCGATCTGGCCGGCGCCCTTGCCGCACACCTCCTCGTACTTGATGGTCTTCTCGTTCAGGTGGCGCTCGGCCAGGGTGTCCATGTCGTGGCGCTCGTGCGCCTCGAGGACATAGCTTTGCAGAAGGGTGTCGTGGCGGATGCCGGCCAGTGACAGGCCGTGGTTCTTCAGCACGTGCCAGTCGTATTTCAGGTTCTGACCGACCTTGGGCCGGGTCGGATCCTCCAGGATGGGCTTCAGGCGGGCCAGCACGTCGGCAAGCGGCAACTGGTCGGGCACGCCGGCGTAGGCGTGGGCCAGGGGCAGGTAGGCCGCCTCGGCGACCTGCGCGGCCGGTGGCTCGAAGCCCAGCTCGAACTGGGGATGGCCACGGGCCGGGATGACCGCGAACGACATCCCGACCAGGCGCGCCTGCATCGGGTCCAGACTGGTGGTCTCGGTGTCCAGGCAGATCAGTTCGGCGGTCTTCAGCCTGGTCAGCCAGCGCTCGAGATCGGCCAGGCTGATGATGGTCTCGTAGCGGCGTTCGACCGGCGGCCTATCTGACACAGGGGCGGCCTCGGGCGACGCGGCCTTGACTGGGGAGGCGCCGAGGGCCGGCGAGTCTATCTCCCGCAGCCAGGTCCGGAAGTTAAACCGCTCGAACAGCTCGGCCAGCCGGGTCCGGTCCTCCGGCTGCCAGTGCAGGCTGGCCAGCGCCACCGGCAGCTCGACGTCAGTCTTCACGGTGATCAGCTCTCTACCGGTGGGCAACCAATCCAGGGCCTTGCGCAGGTTCTCGCCGACCACGCCCTTGACCTCGTCGGCGCGGGCGATCAGTTCATCCAGGCCGCCGTATTCGGCGATCCATTTGACGGCGGTCTTGGGGCCGACCTTGGCCACCCCCGGCACGTTGTCGACCGCGTCGCCGACCAGGGTCAGGTAGTCGACGATGCGGTTCGCCGGAACGCCAAACTTGTTGACCACGCCGGCCTCGTCCAGGGTCTCGTTGGTCATGGTATTGACCAGCTTCACCTTGGCCGTGACCAGTTGCGCAAGGTCCTTGTCGCCGGTGGAGACGATGCTGTCCAGCCCGGCCGCCTCGGCCTGGTGGACCAGGGTGGCGATGACATCGTCCGCTTCCACCCCCTCGACCATCAGGATCGGCCAGCCGAGCGCCCGCACCGCCTCGTGCAACGGTTCGATCTGCACCGCCAGGTCGTCCGGCATGGGCGGCCGGTGCGCCTTGTAGTCCGGGTAGATATCGTCGCGGAAGGTCTTGCCCTTGGCGTCGAACACGCAGGCGACATAGGCCGCCGGGTTATCCTTGTGCAACCGGCGCAGCATGTTGATCACGCCGTAGATCGCACCGGTGGGGAAACCGTCCCGGTTGCGCAGGTCGGGCAAGGCATGAAAGGCCCGGTAAAGGTATGATGAACCGTCCACCAGCAACAGGGTTGTTTCGCTCATGAATAAGATTCCGAATGTGGTCGATCCAGAGGGCAGCAAGGAAGCCCTGCTCTCGGCGCGCGAGTCCTGGCGTATGTTCGAAATTATGGCAGAGTTCGTCGAGGCGACCGAACGCCTGGCGCCGATCCGCCCGGCCGTCACCATCTTCGGCAGCGCGCGGGTCGAACCCGGCAGCCATTATTACCAGCTCACCGAGACCATCGCCCACAAGCTCTCCAACGCCGGCTTTGCGGTCATCTCCGGCGGCGGTCCCGGCATCATGGAAGCGGCCAACAAGGGCGCCTTCAACGGCAAGTCGCCCAGTGTCGGCCTCAACATCCAGTTGCCCCATGAACAGCACACCAATGCCTACCAGGACGTCAGCCAGACCTTCCGGCATTTCTTCGCCCGCAAGGTGATGTTCGTCAAGTTCGCCAGTGCTTACGTCATCATGCCTGGCGGCTTCGGCACCCTGGACGAACTGATGGAAGTGCTGACCCTGGTGCAGACCGGCAAGATCCGCCAGATTCCCATCATCCTGGTGCACGGGCCGTTCTGGAGCGGCCTGCTCGACTGGCTCGAGAGCACCATGGCGGCCGAAGGCATGATCTCGCAGGAAGACCTCGACCTGCTCCAGGTCATCGACGATCCGGACCAGGTCGTCGAGGCGATATTCCGCCACTATGAAACCTGCTGCCTGACGCCGACCCCGCACGATCGGGAGATACTCCTCAGTCTGTGAGGTAAAATGAACCTATATATCCACCGGGAAAACATCATGCGTAAATCCCTGTTCGTTCTGGCGGCCTGCCTGGCCACATTGCCGATTGCCACCCAGGCCGTCGAAGAGAAACCGCCCCATCTTGAACCGGTGCCGGAAATCGCGCCGCCGCCGGGCGTGACCGACGAATCGCTGGAACCCCAGGTCACCATTACCCGCCGCGGCGAGAACAAGATCGAGGAATACCGCATGCAGGGCCGCCTATACATGGTCAAGGTCACTCCGCGCCACGGCAAGCCGTACTACCTGGTCGACCCGCGCGGCGACGGCCAGATGCGCCGCTATGATGATCTGTCGCCCAATTTCGTCGTGCCGATGTGGATGATCAAGGAGTTCTGATGTCCGCGTCCCCAAACGGGCGCCGCCGCCGGGCGGCGCTTCGCGTTTCATGACCGGCAAACTCAGCATTGCCCGCCCCGCCGCCAGCGAAGGCCTGGCCTGGATGAAGGCCGGCTGGGCCTGGTTCAAACCGGCGCCGGTGCCCTGGATGGGCATGACCGCGCTGGTCTTCCTGGCCCTGATCGGGGTAGGCAGCATCCCGTACCTGGGCGGCTCCCTGGTCGAAGTCATGTCGCCCTTCATCGTCGCCGGCTTCATGTCTGCCAGCCGCGCCGCCGAGGCGGGCCAGCCGGTCACCTTCCTGCACCTGGGTGCGGGCTTTCTCCCGCAAAACCGGGTCGGCCTCGCGATCATGGGTGGCATCTATCTGGCCGGCGTCCTGCTCATTGACCTGATCATGCGCCAGATGGGCGGCGAAGGCTTCCAGCAATTGTCGCAGTTGGCCGCGAACCCTGCCGCGATCAGCCCGGAACAGGCCCAGGCCATCCTGAACGAGGCCCTGCCGGCGCTGCTGATCGGGCTGCTGCTGCTCACCCCGCTGGTCATGGCCACCTGGTTCGCCCCGGCCCTGGTCCTGTTCGACGGCTTTTCCCCCGGCAACGCCATGTGGTGGAGCCTGTGGGCCTGCTCGGTGAACTGGCGGCCGTTGCTGACCTACAGTGTGCTCCTGGGCCTGCTCGGCGTGGTCGCCATGCTGATCCCGTTCGGGCTCGCTTTGCTGGTCTTCCTGCCCTGGGTGCTCTGCTCCACCTATGCCGCCTACCGGGCCATCTTTCTACCCGCAGCGACGGCATGAAGCGTTTGTTCTACGCCCTGGCGCTGACGCTGTCAGCCCCGGCCTGGGCCGAACCGGTCAAGTTCAGCGATGCCTTGTACCCGAAATTCCAGCATGAGCGCTGCCTGCAATGCCACCAGTTCAACAGCCGCAGGAACAACGGCCGGGCCTGGAACTCGCACCGCAACCGTTATCTGTGCGAGAGCTGTCACAAACCTCGTATCACCGGTCTGCAGGGCGGCGAATGGATGGCCCCGCCCAACGACAGGATGGACTACACCGGCCTGTCAGCCCGCGACACCTGCCTGATGATCAAGCGCAATGCACCGACCGGCGACAAGGCCGAGGTGCTGGGTCGACACCTGCTGACCGATGGCAGGGTCGGCTGGGCGATCAGAAGCGGCATGACCCCGGAAGGCAAGCGTGCCATCGTGCCCGGCGGCTACGAGGAATGGCAACGGGATGTGGCAGCCTGGATCGCCGACGGCATGATCTGCGAATGAGGCCGGCCCGGTGCCCGAAATAAGCCTGTTGACCGCCTTCCTCGCCGGCCTCCTGGGCGGCGCCCACTGTGTCGGCATGTGCGGCGGCATCGTCGCCGCCATGTCCCTGCAGGGCGGCAAACGGCAGCCACTGCCGTTCCATCTCGGCTACAACCTCGGCCGGGTGCTGAGCTACACCCTGGCCGGCACCCTGGCCGGCCTGGTCGGCTCGGCCGCCTTCCTATCCGAACGGCTGCTGCCGGTGCAGACCGGGCTGTACGTCCTGGCCCAGGTGGTGCTGATCCTGATGGGCCTCTACCTGGCCGGGCTCTCCCGTGCCGTGCTCTGGCTGGAACGCGCCGGCGGCGGCCTCTGGAACAAGCTGCAACCGGTGTTCGGCCGCCTGCTGCCGATCCGCGACTTTCCCGGCGCCCTCGCCGCCGGGGCGATCTGGGGCTGGCTGCCCTGCGGCCTGGTCTACAGCGTCCTGGTCACCGCCCTGGCCAGCGGCGGAGCGGCCTCCGGCGCGCTGCTGATGCTGGCATTCGGCCTCGGCACCCTGCCCAACCTGCTGGCCATGGGCTGGGCCGCCGAACGCCTGCGCGCCCTGGCCGCCAACCGGACCGTGAAGCTGATTGCCGGACTCAGCGTAGCCAGCTTCGGCGTCTGGGGCCTGATCGTCCTGGTCCGTTGACGCAGGAGCGCCGCTCGCGACACGACCCTTGTTCGGACCGCGAGCGGGCCTCCTACACGTTACACTTCAACCATCGTTTTCATACTCGCTTGCCATGTCACAGATGACACCCCAGGAAATCGTCCACGAACTGGACAAGTACATCGTCGGCCAGACCGAGGCCAAGCGCGCCTGCGCCATCGCCCTGCGCAACCGCTGGCGGCGCATGCGCGTGGCCGACGGCCTGCGCCAGGAGATCACGCCCAAGAACATCCTGATGATCGGCCCCACCGGCGTCGGCAAGACCGAGATCGCCCGACGCCTGGCCCGCCTGGCCAAGGCCCCGTTCATCAAGGTCGAGGCGACCAAGTTCACCGAGGTCGGCTACGTCGGCAAGGACGTCGACAGCATCGTCCGCGACCTGGTCGAGATGGCGGTCAAGCAGGCGCGCGAGCTGGCCGCCGCCCAGGTCCGCTTCCGCGCCGAGGAGGCCGCCGAGGAACGCGTCCTCGACGCCCTGCTGCCACCCGCACGGGAGGCCTGGGGCGAGGAACGCAAGCCCGAGGAATCCGGCACCCGGCAAAAATTCCGCAAGATGCTGCGCGAGGGACAGCTCGACGACAAGGAGATCGAGCTCGACCTCGCCCTGCCCGCCTCCTCAATGGAGATATTCGCCCCGCCCGGCATGGAGGAACTCACCAGCCAGCTCCAGGGCATGTTCCAGAACCTCGGCCAGAAACGCAGCAAGACCCGCAAGGTGAAGATCGCCGAGGCCATGAAGCTGCTCACCGACGAGGAGGCCGGCAAGCTGGTCAACGAGGAGGAGATCAAGGCCGAGGCGGTGCGCAACGCCGAGCAGAACGGCATCGTCTTCCTGGACGAGATCGACAAGATCGCCAGCCGCTCCGAGACCCAGGGCACCGACGTATCGCGCCAGGGCGTCCAGCGCGACCTGCTGCCCCTGGTCGAGGGCGCGACGGTGTCGACCAAGTACGGCATGATCAAGACCGACCACATCCTGTTCATCGCCAGCGGCGCCTTCCACCTGGCCAAGCCGTCCGACCTGATTCCCGAGTTGCAGGGCCGCTTCCCGATCCGGGTCGAGTTGCAGAGCCTGACCGTGGCCGACTTCGAGCGCATCCTGACCAGCACCGACGCCTGCCTGACCCGCCAGTACCAGGCCCTGCTGGAGACCGAGGGCATCCGGCTGGAATTCGCCCCGGACGCCATCCGGCGCCTGGCCGAGATCGCCTGGCAGGTCAACGAGCGCACCGAGAACATCGGTGCCCGCCGCCTTTACACGGTCATGGAGCGCCTGCTCGACGACCTCTCCTTCGATGCCGACAAGCGCGGCGGCGACACCGTCACCGTCGACGCCGCCTATGTCGACGCCCGGCTCAAGGAACTCGCCCAGAGCGAGGACCTGGCCCGCTACGTACTGTGATGCCATGAAGATCGCCAAGAACACCGTGGTGACCCTGGACTACCGGGCCACCGACCCGGCCGGCAAGGTGCTGGATGCAGGCGACGCGCCGCTGGTCTACCTGCACGGCGGCTACGGCGACCTGTTCGCCGATCTCGAGGCCGCGCTCGAAGGCCGGGAGGTCGGCCAGACCGTCAAGGTCAACCTGCTGCCCGAGGATGCCTTCGGCCTGTACGAAAAGGAACTGGTACTGGTCGAGCCGCGCGACGGTTTCCCCGACCAGATCGAGGTCGGCATGCAATTCGAGCTGACCAATGCCGAGGGCGACGAGGATAGCCTGTACCGGGTGGTCGAGTTCGACGCCGACCAGGTGGTGCTGGACGGCAACCACCCCCTGGCCGGCGAGGCCCTGGTGTTCACCTGCACGGTGACCAAGGTGCGCCCGGCAAGCGCGGCCGAGATCAAGCGCAAGCAGGTACTGGACAGGCCGTAGCCTGGATGCTCACCGACGAAGCGAAGGAATCCACCCGATTAATTGGATGGATCCTCGATCAGACTGAGATACCAACAACCTTGCCGCAGAATAAACGTATAGCGGTACATCTATCCCGAACCATTCATACCGACTTGGACTATCGCTTCAGCCTGGGTCAAGGATAGTGTTTTCGCCTCCATCTGGTTCTCTTTCATGTAGTCCGCCAACGAGGGGCTTCCTGCATCCGACTCTTGACTGATCAGTAGCACAGTCGGCGGCAGGCCGGTTTCCAGACCATGCTCGTCCAGATCGATTCGCACAAACTTCAAAGGATATTGGGTCCTGGAAACGGCAAATTTTCGGTCAGATTTGAATATCGAAAAAAATGCCTCGAAGACCTCAGGTTTTCCAGGATTGCATGTTCCTGCACAAGACGATCCACATGCCCCAAGCAACAAATAGAAAAACATCAACCTAGCCCAGGTCATTAGTATCTTCCCCCGATTTTCGCTGCCTAGGGCCTGTGAAAATCCAACATCTACACATCCCGCATTTTCGATCCCGTCCCCATGCATTGGAGCAGTCTGCCCAGTCTCAGCCCGGAACACTGCATCAGGCGATGCGCTAAGTCGCCGCACCCCGTTCATAGACGACAAAGTCATAGCCCAGCCCAGCCGCGTTGGCATGTTTCTCCCGCGCCGTCTCCCGCCACCGCCCCAGGTCGAACTCGGGGAAATGGGCATCGCCTTCGTAATCGGCTTGTATCTCGGTGATGTACAGCCGCTCGGCCAGTGGCAGGGCCTGGGCATACAGCGTGGCACCGCCGACGAAGAAGGCCTCGTCGTCGCCCGCCGACATCTGCATTGCCTCCTCCAGCGAGTGGGCGACCAGACAGCCCTCCATGGCATAGCCCGGGTCGCGGCTGACGATCACCGTGGTCCGTCCCGGCAGGGGCCGGCCGATCGACTCGTAGGTCTTGCGCCCCATGATGATGTGGTGGCCCATGGTGAGGCTCTTGAAGTGCTTCAGGTCCTCGGGCAGGTGCCAGGGCAACTGGTTGTCGATGCCGATGGTCCGGTTGCGGGCCATGGCGACGATCAGGCTAAGCCTGGGCATTTTCTCCTCACTTCTCACCCCTCCCTCCTCACCGCTACTCATACCGCCACCGGCGCCTTGATGCCCGGATGGGGGTCGTAGCCTTCGAGCGTGAAGTCCTCGTACCTGAAGGCGAACAGGTCGGTCACCCCGGGATTCAGGCGCAGGGTCGGCAAGGGGCGGAAGTCGCGGGAGAGTTGCAGGTTCACCTGGTCCATGTGGTTGAGATAGATGTGGGCGTCGCCCAGGGTGTGCACGAAGTCGCCCGGCTTGAGGCCGGTGACCTGGGCCATCATCATGGTCAGCAGGGCATAGCTGGCTATGTTGAACGGCACACCCAGGAATATGTCGGCGCTGCGCTGGTAGAGCTGGCAGCTCAGTTTCCCGTCGGCGACGTAGAACTGGAAGAAGGCGTGGCAGGGCGGCAGCTTCATGTTGGGGATCTCGCCGACGTTCCAGGCCGAGACGATGATGCGGCGGGAGTCCGGGTTGTGCTTCAGGGCCTCCAGCACCTCGGCGATCTGGTCGATGTGGCGGCCGTCCGGGGCCGGCCAGTTGCGCCACTGGTAGCCGTAGATGGGGCCGAGGTCGCCGTTCGCATCGGCCCATTCGTCCCAGATGCTGACGCCGTTGTCCTTCAGGTACTTGATGTTGGTGTCGCCCTTGAGGAACCAGAGCAGTTCATGGATCACCGACTTGAGGTGCACCTTCTTGGTGGTCAGGAGCGGGAAGCCTTCCGATAAATCAAAACGCATCTGGTGGCCGAACACCGAGATCGTGCCGGTGCCGGTGCGGTCGGCCTTGCGGGTGCCATTGGCGAGCACGTGCTTGAGCAGGTCGTGGTAGACGCGCATCAGTCGGATTCCTTGAGCAGGTATTGGTAGACCAGATTCATGATCAGCAGGCGTTGCTGGGGTTGCAGCTCACCAAACTGGACGCCGAGCGAGGTGACCTTGCGGCCGTCCTCGTCGTCCTCCTGGGCAATGGCGCGCACGACCGCCGCGGTCTCGATGATCTCCTCCATGTCGTCCAGCTTGACCTTGAATGCGAGAAAGATCTCCTGATCCTTGGCGCCGATGGCGCTGGGCGACTGGATCTTGGCGCCACCGACGCTGAGGTCGACGATGCGGCCGGCGCCGATCTGCCGGCCGCCTTCCCGGTCGTAGATGGCGGTGATGACCTGGACCCGAGCCCGCACCGCCTTGCGGATGCGCATGATCTGCACGACATCGGGATAGGACAGGTGCAGATACGGAAAGGGCGTGTGCTGGGCCTTGAGCACCTTGGATTTGAAGGCGCACACGTTAAGGCCGGAAAAGGCGCGCACCAGGAAGGGCTGGGCCTCGCGCACGAAGATCAGCTTGCCGTCGAGCATCGGCGCGGTGACCAGCACGCTCTTGGGCTTCATCACCCCGATGATGCGCACGGTCAGGCGTTCCTGCTGGCCCTCGACCAAGGGCTGCAACTGCAGGGCGTCGCCCGGCATCAGCTTGACCTCGTCCAGGGTCGCGGTCGTCTCGGTGGCACCCTGCTGGTTGTTGTGTTCGCTCATGGTCCCATTCATGGTGGCCGCGGCCGACGGCGGGCCGCGAAGCCGCTACTTTAACGTGAAACAACCAGGAATGCCGCAGGAGCGCCGCTCGCGGCGCGAACCTGTTTCGGCCCGCAAGCGGGCCTCCTGCAGGGGGAGCCCGTCACCATGCCCGTTAATGCAAAGTCGTGCGTTCCAGTTCGGCCAATAGATCGCGCACCAGCTTGCGGCCCAGTTCGCCCATGCCCTTGCAGAGCTTGGTCTCGTCGCGCTCGCCGTCGACCAGCCGGCGCATGATACCGCCCAGGCGGGCCATGTCGCCGCCGGCCTTCATCATCTGCTCGGCCATGTTGGCCAGGGTGGTGAAAGCCTCCATGTTGCCGCGCCCGGCCAGGGCGATCATGGTGGCCAGACCCGGGGCGGCGGCCTGGGCATCGCCGGCGTTGCCGAGCGGCGGCAGGGTGGCCGGGTTGTCGATGCCGGCCAGGATGGCCTCGATGATCACCTTGTCCTCCTCGTCCAGCCCGAGCAGCAGGCTGCGTTCGCGCTGGCCGTCGATGATCTGGCGCACGCAGGACACCATCAGCGGCCAGCCCCGGCTCTCCGCCTCGCGCAGCATCTCCAGCAGGTGCGGGATCAGGGCGCGGTTGTGCACCGCATTGACCACGGCATGGATGAACGGGGCGTGCATCCTGAGCAATTGTTCGGCGGCTTCGGGCAGCTGGGCCATCAGGCGATCTCCGTATCGGTTAACAGGGTCCAGGCGCCATCCCGGAGGATCTCCAGCGGCCGGTAATCGGATTTGTAGGCCATCTTGGCGCTCTCCCGGATCCAGTAGCCCAGGTACAGGTAGGGCAGGCCCATCGCCCTGGCCAGGGCGATCTGGCTGAGTACGTTGTACACGCCCAGGCTGCGCCTGGCCAGATCGGGATCGTAGAAGGTGTACACGGCCGAGAGCCCGGTCAACAGACGGTCGATCAGGCTGACCATGACCACCCGGCCGTCCAGGCTGAACTCGGCCAGGGCGCTGTCGACCCCGCTGGTGAGCAGGAAGGCGCGGTATTGCTCGCGGCTATCCTGGTCCATGCCGCTGCCGGCATGCCGGGTAGCCTGGTAGCGGCGGTAGAGGGCGTAGTGCTCGTCGCTGAATTCGAGCGGGCGCAGTGCGTATTTGATGTCCTGGTTGCGGCTCAGGCAGCGGCGCTGGCTGCGCTTCGGCACGAACTCGTCGACCCGTACCCGCGCCGGCAGGCAGGCCGCACAGTCGTCGCAGCGCGGCCGGTAGACGTAATGGCCGCTGCGCCGGAAGCCATGCCGGGCCAGTTCGCTGAACACCGCCGTATCGACCAGCGCAGCCGGCGTGGCGACCTGGGAACGGGCCAGCCGGTCCGGCAGGTAGCTGCACGGATAGGGCGCCGTCAGATAGAACTGCAGGCGCTGGATCGGTAATTCATGCAACAGGGTCATCGTCGAACGACCACTTTCCGCCAAGGTCGGGCAAGTTTACCAAGACTTCGAGACGATCCAGAAAATCGGCCCGTGCAATCGGCCGGGCGCCCAGCGAGGCCAGGTGCGCGGTCTCCATCTGGCAGTCGATCATACCGAAGCCCCAGCGCGCGAGTTGCCCGGCCAGATGGGCCAGGGCGATCTTGGATCCGTCGGTCACGCGGCTGAACATCGATTCGCCGTAGAACATCCGGCCGATGGCGACGCCGTACAGCCCGCCGACCAGTTCGCCGTCCATCCAGGTCTCCACCGAATGGGCATGGCCGAGTTCGTGCAGGCGGCCATAGGCGCGGATCATGGCCTCGTCGATCCAGGTGCCCCGCTGCCCGTCCCGTGGTTCGGCGCAGAGCCGCATCACCCGCTCGAAGGCACTGTCGACCCGGACCTGGTAATCCGCACGACGCAGACGCCTGGCGAGCGAACGCGAGGTTTTGAACTCGTCCGGCACCAGGACCATGCGGGGATCGGGCGACCACCACAGGACCGGCTCGCCCGGGCCGAACCAGGGAAAGATGCCCTGCCGGTAGGCGGCCAGCAGGCGCTCAGGGGCCAGGTCGGCCCCGGCCGCGAGCAGGCCGTTGGGGTCGCCCAGGGCCAGGGCCGGGGCCGGGAAGGGATCGGTTCGGGACAACCATGGAATCATGGCCGGGATTTTAGAGGATAGAATGCCACCCCATGTCAGAGATGCCCGCACCCATACACTGCTTTCACTGCGGCGAGACCGTGCCCACCGGGGCGGACTATCCGGTCCGCTTCGAGATCGAGATCAAGCCGGCCTGCTGCCGGGGTTGCCAGGCGGTGGCCCAGACCATCATCGATTCCGGCAACGCCAACTACTACCGGTTGCGCACCGATCTGCCGAAGACGCCGGAAGCGGCCCTGGAGGAACTCAAGCAACTCAAGCTGTATGACCTGCCAGAGGTGCAGCAGAGCTTCGTCAAGTCGGAAGGCGAAACCCGCGAGGCCAACCTGATCCTTGAAGGCATCGTCTGTGCCGCCTGCGTCTGGCTGAACGAACGCCATCTGCGCCAGTTGCCCGGCGTGATCTCGGCCGACATCAATTTCTCCACCCACCGCGCCCGGGTGCGCTGGGACAACGGCCGCATTCAGTTGTCCCAGATCCTCCAGTCGGTGCAGGAGATCGGCTACCTGGCCTATCCGTTCGACACCAACCGCCAGGAAGAACTGTTCCGCAAGGAACGCAACGCCGCGATTCGTCGACTGGCCATCGCCGGCCTCGGCATGATGCAGGTGATGATGTACGCCATCCCGGTCTACCTGGCCGACGAGGGCACCATGGGCCTGGACCTCCAGGCCCTGATGCGCTTCGCCAGCATGATCCTGACCACCCCGGTGGTGTTCTATTCGGCCTGGCCATTCTTCCAGGGCGCCTGGCGCGACATCAAACTGCAGCGCGCCGGCATGGACGTGCCGGTGGCGCTCGGCGTTGGCGCCGCCTACGCCGCCAGCATCTATGGCTCCATGACCAGCAGCGCCGACGTCTATTTCGATTCGGTGACCATGTTCGTGTTCTTCCTGCTCACCGGCCGCTTCCTGGAGATGAACGCGCGCAAGCGCTCCGCCGAGGCGGCGGAGTCTCTGGTCAAGCTGATCCCGGCCGCCGCCACCCGCCTGCCGGGCTGGCCGGACCGCCTGGAAGAGGAACTGGTGGCGGCGGTCAAGTTGATGCCGGGCGACCACGTCATGGTCGGGCCGGGCGACAGCTTCCCGGCCGACGGCAGCGTGGTCGAGGGCCGATCCAGCGTCGATGAATCCCTGCTCACCGGCGAATCGCATCCGGTCGGCAAGCACGAAGGCAGCACGGTCATCGGCGGCACCATCAACCTGGCCAGCCCGCTGGTGATCAAGGTCGACAAGATCGGCGCCGACACCGTGCTGTCCGGCATCGTCCGCCTGCTCGACCGCGCCCTGGCCGAAAAACCCAGACTGGCCATGCTGGCCGACCGGGTCGCTTCCTGGTTCGTTTTGGCCCTGCTGCTGGTTGCCGCCGGCGTGGCCGGCATCTGGTATCTGATCGAACCGGCACGCGCCTTCTGGATCACCGTCTCGGTGCTGGTGGTGTCCTGCCCCTGCGCCCTGGCCCTGGCCACCCCGGCCGCCCTGACCGCCGCGCTCGGCCGCCTGACCCGGATGGGCCTGCTGTCGACCCGCGGCCACGCCCTGGAGACCCTGGCCCGGGCCACCGACTTCGTGTTCGACAAGACCGGCACCCTGACCACCGGCGAGTTCAGCCTGTTGCAGGTCCACCCGGTGCGCGGCGAGCGCGAGACCGCGCTGAGGCTGGCCGCAGCCCTGGAACAGGGCTCCAGCCACCCGGTCGCCGCCGCCTTGCGCGAGGCCGCCG
>JBAZLW010000038.1:0-13690 GCA_041650095.1 Hydrogenophilaceae bacterium
TTGTTCCAGCCCTTCGCCACCAGCAAGCCCGAAGGCATGGGCCTCGGCCTCGCCATCAGCCGTACCCTGGTGGAGGCCCATGGCGGCAGCCTCGACCTGGTGAGCAGACGGCCGACCCGGTTCTGCTTTACCCTCCCGGTCGAAGCCGGTTCATCATCCAATCCCGAACACCGCACTCCGTAAGCCGCCATGCCCGAGCCCAACATCTACATCGTCGACGATGACCATTCAGTACGGGACTCCCTCGCCCTGCTGCTCAATTTCCGTGGTTTCCGGACCCGCGAATTCGCCTCCGCCGAGGCCTTCATCGAGGCCTGGAAACCGGACTGGCACGGCTGCCTGCTGCTCGACCTGCGCATGACCGGCATGGACGGCCTGGCCCTGCAGCAGATCCTGACCGAACAAGGTTCGCGTCTGCCCATCGTGTTCCTCACCGGCCACGGCGACATCGCCCAGGCCCGCACCGCCCTCAAGGCCGGTGCGGTGGACTTCCTGGAAAAGCCGATCGACCATGAGGCCCTGTTCCAATCCCTGGCCGAGGCCCTGCGCAAGAACAACCAGCTGCAGGAGGCGGAGCGCCGCCTGGCCGACATCGAGGGCCGCATGGCCCGCCTGTCCGAGCGCGAGCGCCAGGTCATGGAACGGGTGGTGGCCGGCCGCCACAACCGCGAGATCGCCGCCGAACTGGAGATCAGCCCGCGCACCGTCGAGGTGTTCAAGGCCCGCATGATGGAGAAGATGCAGGCCCGCAGCGTGCCCGAACTGGTCAAGCTGGTGCTGGAGGCGAACCCCGATTGACCGCGCAGGGCTATCGGGGCAGCCCCGACAATGGTTGCGGGCGCGGCCTGCCGCCCTGGCTGATCCTGCTCGGGGTGCTGATCGCCATCGGCCCGCTGTCGATCGACATGTACCTGCCCGGCTTCCCGGCCATGGCGGCGGAATTCGCCGGCCAGGCGGGCCGGCCGGAATACACCCTGGCCGGGTTCTTCGTCGGCATGGCCTTCGGCCAGTTGCTCTATGGCCCCCTGAGCGACCGCTACGGCCGCAAGCCGCCGCTCTATGTCGGCCTCGCGCTCTACACGCTGGCCTCGATCGGCGGCGCCCTCACCGGCAGCCTGGATCATCTGACCGCCTGGCGCCTGGTCCAGGGCCTGGGCGGCTGCGCCGGCATGGTGATCACCCGCGCCGTGGTACGCGACCGTTGCGGCCTGCGCGATTCGGCGCGCGCCTTTTCGATGCTGATGCTGGTCATGGGCGTGGCGCCCATCCTCGCCCCGATGCTCGGCGGCTGGATCGTCACCGGGTTCGGCTGGCGCGCCATCTTCTGGCTCCTGGCCGGCTTCGGCGCCTGCTGCCTGATCGCCATGCGGCTGGGCCTGGACGAAAGCCATGACACCCGGCACGAGCCGACGCTGAGCTGGCGCCGGATCGGCAATGACTTTCTCGGCCTCCTGGGCGAGCGTGCCTTCATGGCCTACTCGCTGTCGTCCGGCCTGGCCATGGCCGGTTTCTTCGCCTACATCGCCGGCTCGCCCCACGTCTTCATCGAGCTGTACCATCTGTCGGCCAGCCAGTATGGCTGGCTGTTCGGGCTCAACGCCCTGGCCTTCATCCTGGCCAGCCAGGCCAACGCCCGCCTGGTCAGGACCATGGCGCCGACCCGGGTGCTGCGCCGGGCGCTGCGCCTGCTGGCAGCCACGGCAGTGTGGCTGATCGCACTGCCCGTGCTCGGCGAACCCGCCCTCATCGCCCTGTTGCTGCCGCTGGCGATTGCCATCGCCAGCCTGGGCTTCATCATTCCCAACGCCACCGCCTCCGCGCTGGCCACCCATGGCCAGCGGGCCGGCACCGCCTCGGCCCTGATGGGCGCGCTGCAATTCGGCCTGGCCACCGTGGCCGGCACGATCATGGGGCTGTCGCACGGCGCCAGCGCCGCGCCGCTGGCCTGGATCATGGCGACCTGTGCTCTGGCTGCCTGGGCCAGTCACAGGGCCTTGATCCGCGGCATTCGGAGCGGACAAGCACCCGTCTGATCATCGTCCGGGGCATGAAAACGACGGCTCAACGATGGGCATGGCAACCGCTATGTGATATCACATAGGCAGGAATCAGATCTGGTGCGGAATCATTGCTTCCAGCCATGTGTAAGGGTTACGCGTACGGCATTTTCCTGATTTCTCCCGCGTGGGCCCAACCTAGTATCCCGAACCTCACCTGACTACCGTTTGTCGTCGCGTCCAAGGAGCATTCTATGAATCAGCAACTCGACATCTTTCTCGCCTCCCTGCATACCTTCTGGAGCGAAATCGCCGTCTTCGTGCCCAAACTGCTGGCCGCGCTGATCCTGCTCTTTTTCGGCTGGCTGCTGGCCAGGCTGCTGCGCAGCGGGGTGCAACGCCTGCTCAAGGCCCTGGATTTCGACCGCCTGGCGGAGAAATCCGGCCTCGAGGCCCTGGCCAGCACCGGCGGCATCAGCCTATCGCTGTCCGGCCTGATCGGCGGGCTGGTGTACTGGCTGGTGATCCTGGTGGTGGCCGTCTCGGTCACCAACAGCCTCGGCCTGCAGACCGTGGCCGAACTGCTCAACCGCGCCGTGCTCTACCTGCCCAACGTGCTGGTCGCCGTCCTGGTCATGCTGTTCGGCACCCTGCTGGCGCGCTTCGTCAATCGCCTGGTGTTTGCCTGGCTGAACGGCATCAAGGCGCCCAACGCCTTGCTGATGAGCACCGTAGCGGAATACATGGTGCAGATATTCGCCTTCTTCCTGGCCCTGGAACAACTGGACATCGGCACCCAGCTGGTCACGGCCGCCTTCTCCATCGCCTTCGGCGGCCTGGTCCTGGGCCTCGCCCTGGCCTTTGGCCTGGGCGGCCGCGAATGGGCGGCACAGAAAATCCGCTCATGGTCTGAAAAGTGACCCCCGCCACCTGGCACGACCGGCCGGCGCGCGCGGCGCTGGCGGACCTGGAGACTTCCAGGCACGGTCTCGGCCAGGCGGAGGCCGACCTCAGGCTGGCCCGGTACGGCGCCAACGCATTGCCGCCGCCGCGCCGGCGCAGCCCTCTGCAGCGCTTCCTGCTCCAGTTCCACAACGTACTCATCTACGTCCTCCTGGCCGCCGGCGGGGTGACCGTCCTGCTCGGCCACTGGGTCGACAGCGGGGTGATCTTCGGGGTGACGGTGATCAACGCGATCATCGGTTTCATCCAGGAAGGCAAGGCCGAACACGCCCTGGAGGCGATCCGCAAGATGCTTTCGCCCTCGGCCCTGGTCCTGCGCGACGGCCAGCGCCGCGTCCTGGCGGCGGAACAGCTGGTGCCGGGCGATATCGTCTTCCTGGCCTCGGGCGACCGGGTGCCGGCCGACCTGCGCCTGCTCGAGACCAAGAACCTGAAGATCGAGGAGGCCGCTCTGACCGGCGAATCGCAGGCGGTGGAGAAGCAGACCGAACCGGTCGCGACCGGTCTGCCGCTGGGCGACCGCAGTTCGATGGCCTGGTCGGGCACCATGGTCACCTACGGCCACGGCATCGGCGTGGTCATTGCCACCGGGGCCACCACCGAGATCGGCCGGATCAGCAAGATGCTGTCCGAGGTGCAGACCCTGGCGACGCCGCTGCTGCGCCAGATGGCCGTGTTCGGGCAATGGCTGACCTGGGCCATTCTGGCCATTTCCGCCCTGGCCTTCGGCTTCGGCATCCTGTTCCGCGACTATGGCGCCGGCGACATGTTCATCGCCGCGGTCAGCCTGGCCGTGGCGGCGATACCCGAGGGCCTGCCGGCGGTGATGACCATCGCCCTGGCCATCGGCGTACAGCGGATGGCCAAGCGCAACGCCATCATCCGCCGCCTGCCGGCGGTCGAGGCGCTCGGCTCGGTGACGGTGATCTGCACCGACAAGACCGGCACCCTGACCCGCAACGAGATGACCGTGCAGCGGGTGATCACCGCCGACGAGATCCACGAGGTGACCGGCGTCGGTTACGCGCCCCAGGGTGGTTTCACTTTATTCGGCGAGGACGTGCCGCTGAACGACCACCCCGAACTGACCGACATCGGCCGGGTCGGCCTGCTCTGCAACGACGCCGAACTGGTGCGGGTCGGCGACGACTGGGAGCTGGCCGGCGACCCTACCGAAGGCGCTCTGGTCACCCTGGCCATGAAGGCCGGCCTGGAACCGGCCTTCGAACGCGAGGCCCTGCCCAGGGTCGACGTCATCCCGTTCGAATCCTGGCATCGTTTCATGGCCACTCTGCACCACGATCACCAGGGCCATGGCCTGATCCTGCTCAAGGGCGCCCCCGAGCGGGTGCTGGAACTGTGCCGCTGGCAGCGCCAGGACGGCGAAAACCGCCCCCTCGATCGCGCCGCATGGCTGCCGCGCCTGACTGAGACCGCGGCCGCCGGCATGCGCCTGATCGCCCTGGCGGTGCGCGAACTGGACGCGGCCCCGACCAGCCTGAACTTCGCCGACATCGAGTCCGGCAGCTTCACCCTGCTGGCGGTGGCCGGCATCACCGACCCACCGCGCGAGGAAAGCGCCCGTGCGGTGGCCAACTGCCTGGCGGCCGGCATCCGGGTGGTGATGATCACCGGCGACCACGCCGACACCGCCCTGGCCATCGGCCGCCAGATCGGCCTGGCCCGGGCGCCGCACGCACTCACCGGCGCCG
This sequence comes from Hydrogenophilaceae bacterium, assembly GCA_041650095.1. GTDB lineage: Bacteria > Pseudomonadota > Gammaproteobacteria > Burkholderiales > Thiobacillaceae > Parasulfuritortus. Next base: position 4,673 of record JBAZLW010000038.1, read on the forward strand.
ATCTGGAGGGCATGGATGACGCCCACCTGCGCGAGGCGGCCTGCGAGACCGAGATCTTCGCCCGCGCCAGCCCGGAACATAAGTTGCACTTGGTCAATGCACTGCAGGCCAACGGCGAGGTGGTGGTCATGACCGGCGACGGCATCAACGACGCCCCGGCCCTGAAACGCGCCGATGTCGGCATCGCGATGGGCCGGAAAGGCACCGAGGCGGCCAAGGAGGCCGCCGAGGTGGTGCTGGCGGATGACGATTTCGCCTCCATCGCCGCCGCCGTCGAGGAGGGCCGCACGGTCTACGACAACCTGAGAAAGGCCATCGTATTCATCCTGCCCACCAACGGCGGCGAAGCGGCCATCCTGCTGATCGCCATCCTGCTCGGGCTGACCCTGCCGATCACCCCGGTGCAGATACTCTGGGTCAACATGGTCACCGCCGTCACCCTGGCCCTGGCCCTGGCCTTCGACCCAGCCGAGCCGGACATCATGCGGCGGCGGCCGCGCGACCCGGCCGAGCCCCTGTTGTCGGGTTTCCTGGTCTGGCGCATCGTCTTCGTCTCCGGTCTGCTGGTGGCCGGCGGACTCGGCATGTTCCTGTGGGAGACAACGCAGGGTGCCAGCCTGGAGGTCGCCCGCACCGCGGCGGTGAACGCCCTGGTCATGGGCGAGATCGCCTACCTGTTCAACTGCCGGCGCCTGACCGCATCGGTACTCTCCGTGGCCGGTCTGACCGGCAACCGCTATGTCTGGTCGACCGCCGTCATCCTGCTGGTCTTCCAGTTACTGTTCACCTACCTGCCGGTCATGCAGACCCTGTTCGGCACCGCCGGCCTCGAAACCGCCGCCTGGGGCCGCATCCTGCTGTTCGGCCTGGCGCTGTTTTTTGTCGTGGAAATCGAAAAGCTCCTGCTGGCACGTAGACGCCGCACCTGATGTAAGTGTTTCACTTACGTATATCCCCCAATTCCTGTCCGGTGCCTTATCGGTAGGATGCACGCCCACTATCCCCCCAGTCCATTGAACATGACCGTGCGTGCCCTGCCCATCTGCCCACCCACCCTGACCCTGGCCCCCGAGGCCACGGTGGCCGAGGCCATGAGCATGATGATCCAGCGCGAGGTCAACCATATCCCGCTGTGCACGGCCGATGGCCGCTTCGCCGGCCTGATCAGCAGCAACGCCATCCTGCGTGCCCTGATCCCCGCCAGCGCGCGCGCCGAACATGGCGTCGAGAACCTCAACTTCCTCGGCGATGCCATGCCCATGCTGCTCGACCACCTGCGCGACAACGCCGACCGGCCGGTCAGGGACCTGGCCGATGCGGACGTCATGGCCGTGCGCCAGGACACCCACTTGCTGGAAGCGGCCCACCACCTCTCGCGCACCACCGCCCCCCTGCCGGTGGTGAACGAGGATGGCAAGCTGCTCGGCATGCTGAGCCGGCGCATGCTGCTGACCTACCTGCTCGACAAGGCCAGGACCGCCTGAGATGCACGGCGCCGCACATAACGCCACCGAGGTCATCTGGGGCCTGTCGCCCCTGATCGTGGCGTTGACCATCTTCGTGCTGACCTACGCGGTCATCGTCACCGAGCGGATCAACCGCGCCATCGTCGCCCTGATCGGCGCCGGGGTCATGATCCTGACCGGCGTGCTGCACCAGAACGAGGCCTTCGCCGGCATCGACTTCAACACCATCGGCCTGCTCACCGGCATGATGGTCATCGTCGCCATCACCCAGAAGAGCGGCGTATTCCAGTATGTCGCGGTCAAGGCGGCCAAGCTGGTCAAGGCCGACCCCTGGGGCCTGATGGTCATGCTGGCCCTGGTTACCGCGCTGTTCTCGGCCCTGCTCGACAACGTCACCACGGTCCTGCTGATCGCCCCGGTCGCCCTCTTGATCACCGACGCCCTGCGCATCAATCCCTATCCCTACCTGTTCGCCATCATCTTCGCCTCCAACATCGGCGGCACCGCCACCCTGATCGGCGACCCGCCCAACATCATGATCGGCTCGGCGGTCGGCCTGACCTTCAATGATTTCGCCTTCAACCTGGCGCCGGTTGCCCTGGTCATCCTGGCCCTGACCATGATCCCGCTGTGGTGGTTCTGGGGCCGCAAGCTGAGCGCCGAACAGGACGCGCGCGACCAGGTCATGGCCTTCGACGAAAACGAGGCGATCACCGACGTGAAGTTGCTCAAGCAGGCCCTCGCGGTCATCGCGTTGACCATCACCGGCTTCGTCTTTGCCCACTCGATCGGCCTCGAACCGGCCACCATCGCCATGTTCGGCGCCGCCCTGCTGCTCCTGCTGCGCGCCATGGGCCACGATGCCGAACACCAGACCGAACAGGTGCACAAGAGCTTCGCCGAGGTGGAATGGGTGACCATCTTTTTCTTCGTCGGCCTGTTCGTGGTGGTGGCCGGAGTGGAGAAGGCCGGCGCCCTCAAAATCGCCGCCGATACCCTGGTGCACTTCACCGGCGGCGAACTGGCGCTCACCGCCTATGTCATCCTGTGGGCCTCGGCCATCATCTCCGCCGTGGTCGACAACATCCCCTTCGTGGCCACCATGATCCCGGTGATCCAAAACCTCGGCCCGGTGGTCGGCGCGGAAAACCTCAATACCCTGTGGTGGTCGCTGGCCCTGGGCGCCTGCCTGGGCGGCAACGGCAGCCTGGTCGGCGCCTCCGCCAACCTGGTCGTGGCAGGCTTCGCCGAGCGCGCCGGCGCCCCGATCCGCTTCCTCCCTTTCATGCTGGCAGCCTTCCCACTGATGCTCGCCAGCATCGCCGTGTCCAGCCTCTACGTCGGCTGGCGCTATCTATGACTGGAGGCGCACGCGGCGACTAAAGAATGTTCCTGAGCAGGACATCCGCGACAGACGATCGCGGTTCTTTTGGGGCGGCCCTGGTCGCCCCGTTTTTTTACAGTCCTGCGCTGATGATGTTGCTCCCCGGTCAGCAGGCGTGCAGCCTCAGCTGCTCGGCGTTGGAGACCCGGATGAAGCGCCCGTTCATCTGGATGAAACCCTGCTGGGACAGCCGGCGGAGGACGCGCGAGAAGGTCTCCGGCGCCAGGTTGAGGTGCGAGGCAATGGTCTGCTTGTTGGTGTTCAATTCCACCTCGAAGCTGTCGGTCTGGCTGGGCGCCAACTGGGTCAGGTAGTGGGCGACACGCTGGGCGCTGCTGCGTTGGGTGCACGACTCCATGTTGTCGATCAGGTCATGCATGCGATTGGCCAGACTGGTCATCAGATCGCAGCACAGACCGGGGTTGTCGGCGAGGACCGCCAAGAGCGCGGGGCGCGGCACCACCAGCAGGATGCTGTCGCGTACGGCCTGGGCGGTCATCGGGTAGGGCCGATCGAGCAGGACCGATTCCTCGCCGAAGATTTCCCCCGGGTTGGCCAGCCGGACGATCTTTTCGGAACCTTGCACCGAAGGCAGGAACAGCTTGACCTGGCCGGCGACGATGAGATGCAGACAAGCAGGATGGCTACCCTTCTGGAACAGCACCTCGTTCCGACTGGTCCGGTATTCCAGGGTCGATCGCACCAAGCGGTCGATTTCGGGGCTGCCCAGGCCGCTGAAGATCGGCTGCCGGGACAGAATTTCCGTGATGGAATGCCTTGTTTCCTGGATCATGGTTCTCTCCAAACGTGAATATCTTCTCTGAGAGCCCATTCTAGGAACCAGGCCAGGCAAGTACATCTGCGGCAATACCCGAGCGGCCAGATGGAGTTACCACTTTGGTGGTAAACGGCCACCGAACAAAACATTTGTAATCAGGCTGTTATCATGTCGCCTGGTATATGTCCGGGTACCCCCTGCTCTGAGGGGGTACCCCCAATAATCTCATGACCGGAGAGGGTTGCCCGGATTGCTGCCGATGTCGCCATCCGATCTTGCCGAGCGCATTCGCCGACGCACCATCCTGATCGGACTGGGCCTCGGCATGGCCATCCTGACGCTGATCGGAGCCGTCGGCATGGCCGTCTCGGTGGCCATGGTCGAAAAGGTGCGCGGCAGCGCCCAGGCCATCAACGTTGCAGGCAGCCTGCGCATGCAAAGCCACCGCATGGGCGGCCTGGTCCTGGCCGGCATGATGGAGACGGCGCCGGACCGGCGTGGCCTGCCCGAGGCCATGGCTCGGTTTGAACAAAGCCTGCACCACCCGTCGCTGCGCACCATCCGGGAACGCGAGCCGGACAGCGAGTACGCGCGCATGTACCAGCGCATCCAGATAGACTGGCAGACCCGCCTGAAGCCGCTGCTCAACGCCTACGCCGACCGCACCATGCCGGCCTCGCCGACCCGGCAGCGCGAACTGCTGGCGCGCATCGACCTCTATGTCGACGACATCAACGGTATGGTGGCGCAACTGGAAAACGACACCGAGGCCAAGATCAGTCTGTTGCACAGCCTGCTCGCCGCCGCCCTGGCCCTGACCTTCGTCGTCATGCTGGCCGTGCTGTACAGGGTCCGCCAGCGCGTCATGCTGCCGCTCAACCGCCTGGTCGACGCGGCCAACGCCATCGCCCGAGGTGATTTTTCGGCGCGCGCCGCGCATACCGGTCCCGACGAACTCGGCCGGGTCAGTCTGGCCTTCAATTTCATGGCCGACGAACTATCCAAACTGTACGTCAGCCTGGAACAGCGGGTCGACGAGAAGACCGCACTGCTGACGCGCAGCAACCGTTCCCTGGAACTGCTCTACCACTCCATCGCCCGGCTCTACAACGCGCCAGGGGCGCCGGAGACCTATCGCGCCATGCTGGCCGACCTGGAACAGGTGATCGGCCTGCGCTACAGCATGGCCTGCCTGACACCGGAGCCGGACGGCCTGCCGCGCATCCTGGCCAGCACGATGGCGGCTGGGCCGGGCCAGGGCCTGTGCGAAAACATCGTCTGTGCCGAGTGCTCCCGGCACAGCACACCCTGGGACCATACCATCGCCGGCGGCATCGTGGTCAGGGCGATTCCGCTCAAGGATGCCGACCAGCAATATGGTGTCCTTCAGGTCACCCTGCCGCCGGGCGGGCAGCTCGAACCCTGGCAGGAGCAGCTCGTCGAGGCCTTGTCCCGGCATATCGGCATCGCCATCGGCATTGCCGAACAGACCGAACGGGAACGCCGCCTGGCGCTGATGGACGAACGCTCGGTGATCGCCCGTGAACTGCATGATTCCATTGCCCAGGCCCTCTCGTACATGAAGATCCAGGTGGCCCTGCTGCAACAGTCACTCATGCACGAAACGCATGGCGACGACACCGACCTCATCCTGAAGGGGCTTCGGGAAGGCATCAACGCGGCCTACCGGCAATTGCGCGAACTGCTGGCCACCTTTCGCCTGCGCATGGAGGGCGACTTCATGACCCTGCTCCGGCACACCACCGAGGAATTTTCCCAGCGCGGCGGCCTTGACATCAATTTGGCCCAGCATCTGGACGACTGCCACCTGACACCCAACCAGGAGATCCACGTCCTCCAGATCATCCGCGAGGCACTCAACAACGTCCTGCGCCATGCCGGGGCGAGCAACGCCTGGGTCACGCTCGAGGGCGGGACCGGGCAAGCCATCACCGTCACCATCGATGACGATGGCGACGGGCTGCCGGAAAACCCTGCCGGGAGCGGCCATTATGGCCTGACCATCATGCGCGAGCGGGCCCGCAGCCTGGGCGGCGAACTACAGCTGACACCGCGCCAGCCACATGGCACCCGGGTATATCTGCACTTCAACGCCGGCGACGGCAGCACCCATTCCGCCTTCCAGGGAACCCCGATATGAATACGCAACGCCAGACCGTCTGCCTGATCGACGACCACCCCCTGTTCCGCAAGGGCCTGATCCAGTTACTGGAAACCATCTCCGATTTCGAAGTGGTCGGCGAGGCCTCGAACGGCAAGGACGGCATCGCCCTGGTCCAGGCGGTCAAGCCCGACCTCTTGCTGCTCGATCTCAACATGAAGGACATGAGCGGCCTCGACGTGCTCAAGAAGCTCAAGTCGGAAGATCTCGACACCCGAATCGTGATGATCACCGTCTCCGACCAGACCGAGGACCTGGTCGCCGCCCTGCGCCTGGGCGCCGACGGCTATCTGCTGAAGGACATGGAACCGGAGCAGATGATCGACAGCCTGGCCTTGGCCGCCGCCGGCAGGATCGTCGTCTCCGACAACCTCACCCACCTGCTGGCCGCCGCCCTGCGCGAACAGCGCCAGCCGCACAGCGCGCAGGAGGCCGGTCTGACCGAACAGGAGCGGCGCATCGTCGAACTCATCGCCGCCGGGATGAGTAACAAGGTGATCGGCCGCGAGCTCGGCATCGCCGAAGGCACCGTCAAGGTTCACGTCAAGCATCTGCTGCGCAAGTTGGACCTGCGCTCGCGGGTGGAAGCGGCCGTATGGGCGGTGGAGCATTTGCACAAGGCAGCCTGATCGGGTCGGATCCGCAATATAGCCGGTCCGACTGCCGCCACGCGCCTATACTCGAAGCACGTCAAGGCGCCCCGGCCATGCAGGATCGGGCCGAGCGCCCGGACAAACGCCCGGCAGCCCTGACACTCATCGCTCCTCAGGCGTTCCTTCAACATGATCAGGAGCCCATACCATGTCCAAGTCCCAGCACTCAAACAAGGAATCGAAAAAGCAGGCCGCGCTGTCACCCAAGGAAAAGAAGGCGGCCAAGCAGATGAAAAAACATGCCGGAGATGCCATCCCCCTGATCGTCAAGGGTTCCTGAGCTCAGCGCCACCTGTTGGCGGAGAACCATAGCAGGCATGCTGTTCCATCGGTTGGCAGCGCATTTCGAAGCGGCCAATTTCTGCAACCGTTTTTTGGCAATATGCCGGCATTGCCATTCCGATCGCGAACCATGACTGCATCCATCGGCCTGCTCATCATCGGCGACGAAATACTGTCCGGCAAGCGCCAGGACAAGCACTTCGCGCGGGTGCGCGAGATCCTCACCGAGCGCGGCCTGAAGCTGGCCCGGGTGACTTACCTGGGCGATGATCGCACCCGGCTGACCGCCTTCCTGCGCGACAGCCTGGCCGACGAGGACATCCTGTTCAGTTGCGGCGGCATCGGCGCGACGCCGGATGACCACACCCGCCAGGCCGCCGCCGCCGCGCTCGGGTTGCCGCTGCTATTGCATCCCGAGGCCGAGGCGCTGATCACCGGCCGCACCCTGGAGGTCGGCCTGGAGGTCACACCCGGTCGGTTGCAGATGGGCGAATTCCCCGAGGGCGCCGCAATCATCCCCAACCCGGTCAACCGCATCCCCGGCTTTTCCATCCGCCGGCATCATTTCGTGCCTGGCTTTCCCGAGATGGCCTGGCCGATGATCGAGTGGGTGCTCGACCAGCATTACCGCGACCTGTTCCACAGCCAGGTCGAGGCCGAGCGGGCGATGATCGTGCGCGGCTTGGCCGAGGCGACGCTGACGCCGCTGATGCTGGAGATCGAGCGCGATTATCCGGGCGTCAAGGTGTTCAGCCTGCCGATCCTGAACCTGCGCCAGCCGGACGACTACAGGATCGAGTTGGGCGTGAAAGGGCCGCCGGACGCCATCGACCCTGCCTTTGTCCGCCTGCGTGACGGCACGGCCGCGCTGGGCGGCCGCATCGAAGCGACGGCCGATCGGGATTAGACTCCGCGCCCGGACACCACCGCCCAACCCCATGCTGCCAGCCGAGCAATACCGCCAATTCAACCGTCTACGCTGGACCATCTACGCCGTACTGGTGCTGTCCTACATGATGGCCTTCTTCCACCGCATGGCACCGGGCGTGGTGGCGGGCGACCTGATGCAGGCGTTCCAGACCTCGGGCGCCGCGCTCGGCTCGCTGGCGGCGATGTACTTCTACGTCTACACCGCCATGCAGATCCCGGCCGGGGTGCTGGCGGACACGCTCGGCCCGCGCATCAGCGCCGGGGTCGGCTCGCTGGTGGCCGGGGCCGGCTCGATACTGTTCGGCCTGGCGCCGGACTTCGCCACTGCCGCGGCCGGACGCCTGCTGGTCGGCCTGGGCGTCTCGGTGGTGTTCGTCGGCCTGATGCGTTCCAACACGGTGTGGTTCAGCGAACGCCGCTACGGCCTGGTCAGCGGCCTGACCCTGTTCCTGGGCAATGTCGGCGCCATCCTCGCGGCCGGACCGCTGGCGGCATTGCTGGGCTGGTATTCCTGGCGCTCGGTGTTCGTGGTCGCGGGCGGGCTGTCCCTCGCGCTGGCGCTGGTCACCTTCTGGTACGTGCGCAACCGGCCCGAGGACGCCGGTTTCCCGCCCGTGCATCCGGCCACCGGGCCCGCGCGCCGGCACTGGCTGGCCGAGCTGCGCAGCGTGCTGGCCAACCGTGCGGTGTGGCCGGGCTTCTGGGTCAACTTCGGCGTCACCGGCTGCCTGTTGGCCTTCGCCGGCCTGTGGGGCGTGCCGCTGATGCGCGACGTGCACGGCCTCGGCCGCGGCGAGGCCTCGCTCTACACCACCGCCGCGCTGGCCGGCTTCGCCGTGGCGGCCCTGTTCATGGGCGCGCTGTCCGACCGCATCGGCCGGCGCAAGCCGGTGATCCTGGGTGCAGCCATCCTGTCCTGCCTGAGCTGGCTCGGCCTGATCCTGCTGCCCTGGGGCGCGGGCTGGTCGGGGCTCGCCCTCTACGCGGTGCTGGGCCTGTCGGCCGGCGGCTTCGTGGTCGGCTATGGCGCCGCCAAGGAGGTGGTGCCGCCGGCCAACGCCGGCATGGCCATCGCCTTGGTCAATACCGGCCTGTTCCTGGGCGCGGCCATCATGCAGCCGCTGTTCGGCTGGGTCGCCGACCTGTCCTGGGACGGCCGTCTGCTCGACGGTGTGCGGGTATACGGCTGGGCCGACTATCGCAACGGCCTGGTCGTCTCGGCCGCCTGCGCGGCGCTGGCGGCGCTGGCCGCGACTCGGGTCCGCGAGACCGGCTGCCGCAACCGGACCCTGGCCGCTCAGCCGGCGCGGGAGTGACGGATCTTCAGCACCAGCACCACCGAG
>JBAZLW010000039.1:0-13445 GCA_041650095.1 Hydrogenophilaceae bacterium
CTCCATGGTGCTGGCGACGCCGCGCATCATCAGGATGCCCTTGTGCTCGGACGGCTCCTCGACCTGGACAACCTGGAAGCGCCGGGTCAGGGCCGGGTCCTTCTCGAAGTACTTCTTGTACTCGGCCCAGGTGGTGGCCGCCACCGTGCGCAGGGTGCCACGCGCCAGGGCCGGCTTGAGCAGATTGGCGGCATCGCCGGTGCCGGCGGCGCCGCCGGCGCCGACCAGGGTGTGGGCCTCGTCCATGAACAGGATGATCGGCTTGGGTGAGGCCTGCACCTCCTCGATCACCGAGCGCAGACGCTGCTCGAACTCGCCCTTCATGCTCGCTCCGGCCTGCAGAAGGCCGATGTCGAGCGACAGCAGTTCGACGTCCTTCAACTGCGGCGGCACGTCGCCGCGCGCGATGCGGCCGGCGAAGCCCTCCACCACGGCGGTCTTGCCTACCCCGGCCTCGCCGGTCAGGATCGGGTTGTTCTGGCGCCGGCGCATCAGGATGTCGACGATCTGGCGGATCTCCTCGTCGCGGCCGACGATGGGGTCGAGCTTGCCGTTGCGCGCCTGCTCGGTCATGTTGACGGTGAACTTCTTGAGCGCCTCCTGCTTGCCCATGGCGGCCGGTGCGATGGCTCCGCTCGCCTCGCCCGGCGCCACCCCGCCGCCGACCTGGGAACCGTCCTGGGCGACCAGGACCTCCTCAGGCGAACCGGACACGATGCTGCGGAAGCCCTCGGCGAGGTCATCGGCCTTGATCTTCTTGAACTCGCCCGAGATCGCCAGCAGGGCGTTGCGCAGGGTGGCAGTCTTCATGCCGGCGACCATCAGGTGGCCGGTCCGCACCGCGCCCTCGCCGAACATCAGGGTGCCAAACACCCAGCCGCGTTCGACCGCCTCCTCGATATTGGGCGAGAAGTCGGAGATCGCCGTCGCCCCGCGTGGCAGGGCATCCAGAGCGGTGGTCATGTCGGCCACCAGGCGCGAGGCATCGATCTCGAAGTGCTTGACGATGTGGTGCAGGTCGCTGTCCTGGCTCTGGAATATCTGGTGCAGCCAGTGCACCAGTTCGACATACGGATTGCCCCTCAGCTTGCAGAACACGGTAGCGCCCTCGATGGCCTTGTAGGCCAGGGGATTCAATTTACCGAACAGGGAAACGCGGCTGATTTCGCTCATTTTTATATACCCATCAAAAAGTAAAGTAATGATGCCTGCCTAATCTCAGGCAACCCTATCTGGATTACTTACTGTTCAACCCTGATAACGCTGATGCACTCGTTGACCCAACCCTATGGTCCGCTCCGCTCAGCCTTGAGACACTAAAATCATGTCCACACATCCCAATCGATCAATGGCCATGCGTACTCCGGATTTCAAACATGATCATTGCACTTGGTCACCACAGATTTCCATTTCATCTGCGTCCCTGTCGCCTTGGTGCATACCCAACCAAGTCGTCCAGCCCAGGCAGGTGCCACCGCCGAGGCCGAACCAGGGTATCTCTTCCTTCTTCATCACCAGTTTGAGGTCCCAGTGGAACTCGTAGCCGACATAGTTGCGTATCCAGTCCGACAGGCGCAGCAGGCTCTCCTTCCCGGGCAGGAAGCGCTCGTAATCCTTCAGGGTCAGTGGCCCTAGGACGACGCGGAATTTGCTCTGCACATCCCACATCCGTTCGCCGGCGAGGGCCGTGACGCCGAGTTGCGCCGAGGCTTCGCGCCAGCCCAGGCGGGTCTGTGCCTCACGTGGCAGAGACATCCAGTGCCCTGCGCACTGCTCGATCCGCACCGGCACGCGGAAGAAGCTCGCCAACATGACCTCAAGTGCCTCGGCATTCCTGACTTGTCGGGCGAACAGGCCGGTAAACGCGATCTTGGCGTAGTCGGGCACGCTGTCGCGGCCACGCAGGCTCTCCATGCCGAGACCACCGAAGGCACCCAGATAGTGTCCAAAGGCGTCCTCTTTCGGCCGATCGAGGCTGACCGTCGGTTGCGAGCGCGACCAGGCGCGATAAAACAACGACAGCAGGCGATGATGGAAAACGTCGAGAAAGCGCACCAGGGTGGGATCGCCCTGGTTGCGCTGGCGGTCGCGGGCGTATTCGGTGAGGTGCAGGGGAAGCGGACCGTTGGGCCCGAGCAGGCCCAGGAAGCTGACCTGCATCCGTGCCGGCCGACCGTCCTTGGCCAACTCCAGGGTGCGCACCGTGGACGGCGCGAAGGCCATGGAGGGCTCCTGGGCCAACCTGATCGGGTCATCCTTCAGCCGTTTGGAGCTGCCGATGCGCGGCTTTTCCGGATAAGCGCATTCAAGGCGGCGCAGCACCTGGAAAAAACCGAAGGTGTACGGCGCCCTGGCGATCCGGCCGAGCAGCGCTAGAGCACCTGTCTCTGTCCGAGCCTCGCCGGCCATCGCTTGATCTCCCCGCGACCGGCGGAATGCAGAACGGTCTGGGTGAAGGAGTTGAGGGAGGCATGCCGGGCGAAAAACCGCTCCAGCACGGCACCCAGCAAAAAGATGCCGCTACCTTCGAAGGGTCGCTCCTCGAAAGTCAGCTGGATCTCCACGCCACGGCCGAATGCGATCGGGCCGGACGATGAGGGCATGCGGTGAATGATCTGGCGCGCGCTGACCGATTGCACACCCTCCAACTGCTTGCGCAAGGGCGAGTGCATGTCCAAGCCATACAGGCCAAGCACCTCGCGCAATGCGGCCGCCCCCTCTTTTGGGCCGGCATCGATCAGGGAAAGGTAATTGAGCGAAAGGTGGCTGATCAGATGCCACGGGGTTTCGCCCTCCAGCACGGGTGCTATCGGGCGCGAAGGCCCCTTTATGCAACGGATGCCGCTGACCGGGGCCGCGACCTCCAGGGAGAAATCATTGTTGTTGCCCAAGGAAAGAAACAAGGGCAGGTCGCGGTTCGAGCAGAGGGTGTTGACCGAGATTTGGGAGAGATCCGACGAATAGGGGGCTTGCGCCGGATTGACCAGGGAAACGAACACCTCCGTGCCGACATAACTGGACCTGGGGCCTTTCAGCTTCTGGGTCGAAGACAGCACCCGGGGGGCACGCCGCAGCGTGTAGTAGGCACTTTCCTGGCTCATCACCTGGTCGTGGATGGCGTAGAACGGCTCGAATTCCTGCAAGGCCTCGGCCCCCACGCCATATCCCGTGACCTCGACAACCTGGTTGATCTCGTAATCCATCGGACGCGTGCGCTCGGGCACCACATGGTATTCGTGGCTGCTGTCGCTGAGGTGGATACGATCGGTCCGCTTGGGAAAGAGGTTGACCACAGGCGTGGCGTTGAGCATGAAATTGCTGGCATCGACGGTCTTCTCCAACGTGGCGTCGGCCTTGTCCAGCAGCAGCATGATCTCCAGACTGTCGCCATCGCAGCGCTTGACCGCCGGGCCCAGGCCGGCCAGATCAACAAACAGATAGCGGGCCGGCAAGGCGCTGTATTCCTTGAGCAGGCGGTAACCGCCAAAGGCGCGTGGCGATTTCGGCAGCAAGGCCTCGTCGTCGGCGAAGCCGACCGGCTGGATCGCCTCGGGGCCCAGCACCTCGTGCCAACGGCCTGCGCCATCGCCGGACCGAACCAGGACAGCCACGGTGTTGGCACAAATCTGCTCATACAGCTTGTGAGCCGTCCCCTCCTCCCCGGATAGATGCACGGTCAAACGATCGAGTGCGAGTTGCCTGAAGGAAAGCCCGGCGGTGCTTTGCAACTTGAGACTCAGCGCTCCGCGTATCCCCCTGGGCAGGTCGATCCCGCTCCCGGCGATGCTCGGCATATAGCCATGGTAGCGCGCCTCAGTGAGACGCACCGGCCAGAACGTAAGCGTATGGGCGGTGCGGAACACACAGGATGTGCTCTCCCCCGGCTGCAGCCGTGAACGCAGCACGGTTTGGCGCGGCAGACTGAAGCCCTGGGCGAGGCCGGGCTCGTCGAGATCGACCTGGAACTGGACGATGGCCATGGCCGGGGTGGGCGCCTGGTAGCCTGGATAGACCATCTCCAGCAGGTTCTGGGTGAAGGCGGGAAACTCCGAATCGATCTTGAGCTGGATACGTCCGGTCAGATAGGCAAAGCCTTCCAGCAGTCGCTCGACATAGGGATCCGGACACTCCTTGGCATCGGCATCCAGGCCAAGGCGGGCAGCGATCTTGGGGAACTCCCGGGCGAATTCCGCCGCCCCCTCACGGATATGAAGGAGTTCCTGGTTGTAATAGTCAAGCAGTCTCGGATTCATGTCCTAGCCACGCCCGGCCTCCACCACCTGCGATGCGCCGCTCTCCATGTCGACCTCGGTTCGGAGCAGTAGATCGAGTGGATAGGGCTGCGCCCACATCTGCGCCTCGATGCGGAACGAAATCAGGTTGTGCTTGGCCAACCCAGCCTCGTCCGCCTCCGCTTTCACCCTGACGGTATCCGGCAGCAACCGGGGCTCGAAATCGATGATGCTGCGCTGCAGCATTTGCTCTACTTCCTGAATGTTCAGGGCTGATGCAGGCCGTCCGGACAGGGCCGGGATGCCGTAATTGATCACCGACCGGCGCGCCTGGGGGAAACTTTCGAGTTCCACATCCTCATGCTGGGTCGCATTGAACAACCAGTTGAGGTCCCGTAGCACGCTCTCGCGCAGGCGCGTCACGGAAAAGGAACGGTAGTCGCGCGCCTCGCTCCGTTTGTCCGGCTCGTTGTCGGTCAAACGATCTAGCAGGGACGGGAACAACCGTTCCCAGGCAGCACCCTCAGCCATGGGCCGTAGCAAGGATCACTTCGCGCACATCCATCAGCGAATATTCGCCCTGATCGGTGGCGAGCATCCGTTGGCCAAGGCCGACAAACGCATTGGGAGCAAGCTCCCGCCAGTCAGTCAGGCGCGCCAGCCGGATGCGCGGCTCAGTCGAGTCTTCCGAGCCTGGATAGCGGGTCGGGATCAGAGCAACCGCTTCGCCGGCATTGGCGAAGGTGAGCGTCGCCGGCAGCCAGACCTGGTCCCGAAGATCGGCCGGTTCGTCGATATGGATGGCCTGGAGGCGGTGGAAGGGGACCCAGTAGTAACGGCCGTTGATGATGGCCTCAAGCAGCGGGCCGATTCTTTCATCGGCATCGGCGATCCACTCGAACGGCTGGCCGTCGAGGGTGCCGGAGGTGGCCGGGGCGGTTTCGAAGGCCTTGCTCCGGGTTTCCTGGGCACGTTCATGCTGTCCCTCGGCGGTCGCCTGCAAGGCTTGCAGCATCAGCGCGATCCACTCCTCCGGGTCGCCGAAGATCAGCGGCGAGCGCTTGCCCGCGAAGATATCCCGGCGCAGCACCTCGCAGTTCAACGCCTCGCGATAAGTCTGGACCATGGCCAAGGCACCAGGGTCAAGCTCACCGGCAACATTCAACTGGGTGAGTGCCCGCTCCCATTGCCCCAAGACAGCGAGCAACTGAAACAGGAATATCCTTGGCTTGGCGTCGCCCGGGCTCTTGCGAACCTGATCCTGCAATTGTGTCAGCGCCTGTTCCAGGTCGCCATTCCGCAAGCTTTCTTCGGCAGACATCATCGTTTTCCTTTGCGGACGGAAATACAGAATTCCGTGTTGTGGCGCACGCGACTCCACCCGGCATTACCGGCCGATGCGCCGCGACCGATATCGCCGGTCGCAAGTGATACGCGTAGGCGCGCCGCCCCTACCCTAAACAGGTTCTGCGGCAACCCGATCCACCAAGCCCGCTAACGCAGCAGGCGCGCCATCGCATAGCCATCACCACGCAGCCGTCCACCCCGCACCGCTGGAGGGAACTCGATCGCACCAGCGGAGACGGGGCACCCCTTGCGAGGCGACTAGCCCTTCGCTGCGTTCTCGGCGATGTTCCAGGCGAATACACCAGCGGAAGCGGTGACGCCTTTGGCATCCTGCACGAAGTACTCGAGCTTCACATCGGCGAAGTTCAGGGTAACGTTTTCCGTCAGCCTGTCCTCACCACCGCTGCCGCCGGTCGACACGCTCGACACGATGACTTCCTTCATGGTGATTTCGAGATACTTCTGCTGGCCTTCGCCCGCCTTGCGGCAGGTCAGCTTGCACTCGTCGATATGGGATCCCTTGGCCAATGCAATCATCAGGGCCGGAGTCGCCTTGTCGAGCCACTTGGTGAACGACACATCCTGGAAATTGGCCTTGCCGGCGCCGCCGCCGGGGCCCATGTGGGTCGTCCCGGACTGTGACATCCCCCAGCTCCACGCCAGCACATCGCAGGCACCCTTACCCTTGAAATCCTTGTCCTGGGTCTCGCCCTTAATTTTCGCGCCCAGCTCAATGAACATGTCGACAGCCATGGTTCTGCTCCTCTGAAAGATGAAAAACCTTGGCGGCCCGCGTACTCGCGAGCCGCACCGTTACCACCTACAACCCTCCCCGATTTACCGGGCGAGAAAACACATCAGGCGCCCTTCACCGAAGGCAGCTTGGAGACCAGGCGCAGCGACACCGTGAGGCCTTCGAGCTGGTAGTGGGGGCGCAGGAAGAACTTGGAACTGTAATAACCGGGGTTGCCTTCCACTTCCTCGACAATCACTTCCGCCGCCGCCAGCGGCTTCATGGCCTTGGTCTGTTCGCTCGAGTTGGCCGGATCGCCATCGACGTACTGATTGATCCAGTTGCTCAGCCAGCGCTCCATATCGGCCCGTTCCTTGAAGGAACCGAGCTTGTCCCGCACGATGCACTTCAGATAGTGGGCGAAGCGACAGGTGGAGAACAGGTAGGGCAGGCGCGCCGCCAGATTGGCATTGGCGCTGGCATCGGGATCGTCATACTCCGCCGGCTTGTGCAGGGATTGCGCGCCGATGAAGGCGGCAAAGTCGCTGTTCTTGCGGTGGATCAGGGGCATGAAGCCGTTCTTGGCCAGTTCCGCCTCGCGCCGGTCACTGATGGCGATCTCGGTGGGGCACTTCATGTCGACGCCGCCGTCATCGGTCGGGAACGAATGCACGGGCAGATTCTCCACCGCGCCGCCCGACTCGATGCCACGGATGCGCGAACACCAACCGTACTCCTTGAAGGAACGATTGATGTTGGTCGCCATGGCGTAGGCCGCGTTGGCCCAGGTGTACTTGCTGTGGTCGGCACCCTCGGTGTCTTCCTCGAACTCGAACGCCTCCACCGGATTGGTATTGGCGCCGTAGGGCAGTCGCGCCAGGAAGCGCGGCATGGCCAGGCCGAGGTACTTGGAGTCATCCGACTCACGCAGCGACCGCCAGGCGGCGTACTCGGGCGTCTGGAAGATCTTGGTCAGGTCACGCGGGTTGGCCAGTTCCTGCCAGGTATCCATCTGCAGCACCGTCGGGCTGACGGCGGAGATGAACGGGGCATGGGCCGCCGCCGCCACCTTGGCAATCTCGCCCAGCATCTCGACATCCTGGGGTCCCTGATCGAAATAGTAATCACCGACCAGGCAGCCATAGGGCTCGCCGCCGAACTGGCCGAATTCCTCTTCGTACAGCTTCTTGAAGATCGGGCTCTGATCCCAGTTGGTGCCCTTGTAGCGCTTGAGCGTCTTGTGCAGATCCGCCTTGGAGATGTTGAGGACGCGGATCTTGAGTTGCTCATCGGTCTCGGTATTGTTGACCAGATAGCTCAAGCCGCGCCACGCGCTTTCCAGTTTCTGGAAGTCTTCGTGATGGATGATCTTGTTGATCTGCTCGGTCAGCTTCTGGTCGATGGCCGCGATGATGGCCTCGATGGTCTTGACGGCATCGGCGGAGACCAAGTTGGTGCCTGCCAGGGCCTGTTCGGCCAGGGTGCGGACGGCCGACTCGACCGCGGTCTTGGCCTGGTCGCTCTTGGGCTTGAATTCCTTCTGGAGCAGGGCGGAAAACGCATCCAGTTCCGCCTCGACGGCAGCAGGTGCTTGCATTGATTCTTGTTGGGTAGCCATTCTCGTGTCTCCGGAATAATGCTTAAACGAGTACTTATTCTTGTTCGGCAGGCTTCGGCGCTGCAGCCAGCGACTTGAGCAATGCGGGGTCCTGGAGCACCTTCGCCACCAGTTCTTCCGCACCGGTCTTGCCATCCATGTAGGTAAGCAGGTTGGCTAGCTGGGTGCGCGCCTCCAACAGTTTGTTGAGCGATTCAACCTTCTTCGCCACGGCGGCAGGCGAGAAATCGTCCATGCTCTCGAAGGTGATATCGACGTTGATATTGCCCTCGCCGGTCAGGGTGTTCGGGACCGGGAAGGCGACGCGTGGCTTCATCGACTTGAGCCGCTCGTCGAAGTTGTCGACGTCGATGTTCAGATACTTGCGGTCGGCCACGGCAGGCAGCGCTTCTGCGGGCTTGCCGGTCAGATCGGCCATCACCCCCATCACGAAGGGCAACTGGACCTTTTTCTGGGCACCGTACAGTTCGACGTCATACTCAATCTGCACGCGGGGGGCGCGATTACGCGCGATGAATTTTTGACTGCTGCCCATTTCGCTCTACTCCTCAAATGAAGTGAATTCGTTAGATCAACAACGCCTAGTAATCCGACTCCTCGAACTTGATTCCACCAATGAGCTCGATGCGTTCACGTGCATCCGGCATCAACTCGCGCACGATATCGGCGAAGTCCATTTCCAACAGTTTGACTGCACGGTCGATCATCATGGGAGCGGGGCTGCTCGGCTCGGCACGCTTCAGGAAATCCGAGACCTGGCGCAGCGTCCGTACGGCATCGGCCCGGGACGCCAGGGCGCCGACCGACTGGCCGCCGCCGCCCCCCGCGGCGTAGGCACCCGTGTCATCGGAAGCACCCTTTGAATCCGAACCGGCCTGGCCACCACCCAGCTCGAGATAAAACCCGCGTACCAACTTCAGCAGTCTGACCAGATCGCCAAAATCGGGGGCCATGCCGCCGGTATTGTCGCGAAAGATGCCTTCGATCTTGGTCAGGGAGGCAAGCGCCGCCTCGATCGCGGCCTGACGTGCGGCATTTTCCTCCGGGTCGCCCTCTTGCCAGGCACCGCTGAGCAGCGACAGGCTCGCCGCATCCTCACCCTCGCGGGGTTCGATACGCCCCTGGGCGATATCGAGATCGCGCAGGTTGAAACGGCCAACCGTGCGGGCCTCGACGATGGGGGTGGTACGGACGACCTGCAGGAAACGTTCAGGGTCCGCCAGATAGGCAAGCGCATTGATCCGTTCGATGGGATCGTTGTCTTCATCCTCGATCAGGTCAGGATGCAGTGACTGCCAGAACTGCTCAACCAAGCCGGAGATGAGATTCAAGCCTTGTGCAAGACCGGGGAACCCGTCCAGGCGCAACTGCGCCAGGGTCAACTGATAGGCCACCCGAAGATCACGGGTGCGCGCAAACAACTCCAGAGCCAGGTCGCGAACGCGCAGCCAGTCCGGCTCTTCCGCCCCCACCGTTGCTCCGGAAACCGGGTCATAGACACCCGGCTTGCCGAGGGCCAGGCGATCCAGTTCCTGGAAAACGGCATCGTATTCGAGGTTATCCCCCGACGGGCTTTCGTCGCTGACCGGCAGCAAAAGACTATCGATATCCAGTGCCGCCATACTCGCTCTCCCGCATCGCTATCATCCTTGTCTCTCTCGGCGGCCTGCGCTTTCTCTTAACACATGGCCATCGGATTATTAGCACCTATACGCTAGATTCTTACAGGTCAATCATATAGGCTGGATTCTTGGTGTTGATGAATGTATACCATAGCACATATTATTTTGATACCGCTCGCAAACCCTTGCGTATAGAGGGTTGTTGGTAAGGTGAGGGTTCCCGACAATAACGAAATGCGAGAGGCATGCAATGAGCCAACATAACCGCGTCGTTTGGTCTGAAGGTTTGTTCCTCAGGCCCCAACATTTCCAGCAGGCCGAACGATTCTTCGAATACTGGATCGAGAACCGCATCCGTCCAGGCTTCCCATATGGCTACGGTTTCTCGAAGCTGGAACTCGACCAGGAACTGCTCAAGCTGGGCAAGGTGGGCATCCGCTCGGCGCAAGGGATCATGCCCGACGGCACGCCGTTCGCCATCCCCGATGAATGCCCCGCGCCGCCACCTCTGGACATCCCGTCGGACTGCAAGGACACCTTGGTGATGCTGGCCTTGCCGCTGCGGCGCGCGGGTCTGCCGGAGCTCAGCCTGGGCAGCGACAGCGGGCTGCCTCGCTACCTCGCTGCCGATGCGGCGGTCAGCGACAACGTCGCAGGCATGCAGGGGGCGGCCGACATGAAGGTCGGCCAGCTCAACCTCAAGCTCGTGCTGGCCAGCGCTTCCACCGAGGCCTATTGCACCATGGCCATCGTCAGGGTCAGCGAACGGCGCAGCAGCAACACGGTGGTGCTCGATGAAAAGCACATCCCGCCCTGCCTGGACTGCCGCGCCAGCCAGATACTGCACGACTATCTGCGCGAGATTGGCAGCCTGCTCGGCCACCGCGCCAATGCCCTGGCCGGCCGCCTCGGCCAGCCAGGCCAGCAAGGCGTGGCGGAGATCACCGATTTCCTGATGCTGCAGATAACCAACCGCTTCGACCCCCTGTTCCGGCATCTGCAGGCGCGGGAGCCGCTGCACCCGGAAACGCTCTACGCCCTCTGCCTCGGTCTCGCCGGCGATCTCGCCACCTTCACCCACGCCAACCGGCGGCCGACCGACCTGCCGCCCTATCGCCATGACGCCCTGATCGAGACCTTCACGCCGCTGGTCGCCGACCTGCGCGACTCGCTGACCGCGGTGATGGACCAGAATGCCGTCTCGATCGAACTGCAGGACCGCGGCCGTGGCCTCTTTACCGCGAGCATCCCGGACCTCGACCTGCTGCGTACCGCCTCCTTCGTCCTTGCCGTGAACGCCCAGATGGCCGGCGAACTGCTGCGCCAAAGCTTCCCGACCCAGGTCAAGATCGGCCCGGCGGAAAAGATTCGCGACCTGGTCATGTCCCATCTGCCGGGCATCGTCCTGCAACCCATGCCGGTCGCGCCCCGCCAGTTGCCCTACCATGCCGGCTTCACCTACTTCGAACTCGAACGCTCCAGCGAATTCTGGAAGGCCCTGGAAGCCAACCGTCTGATCGCCCTGCATATCGCCGGCGATTTCCCAGGCCTGCAGATGGAGCTCTGGGGTATCCGCACCTAAGAACCTCTCCACAGGCGCCCACTAAGGACACGTCATGAGCGAACCGAACCTACCTGACTTGCCGGATAACTCCGACTCCGACGCGACCATCATGATCCCCCGGCCGGGCGGCAAGCGCGCGCCCAGCCCGGCCGTTGGCTCGCCTCCCCCGTCCCCCGCCCCCGCCATGCGGGTCAGGGAATCGGTCTACGAGGAACCGGCCCAAACGGCCGCCAGCACCGGCGTCAACCCGATCCTGGCCGCAGCCAATCCAGTCCTCATCCTGATCCCGCAGATCCGCGCCACCCTGGCCCATCCCGATCCTGCCGGCCTGCGCGACTTCCTGCTCCAGGCCATCGCCGAATTCGAACAGAACGCCCGCAAGGCCGGCATCGCCGCGGAAAAAATCATGGTCGTCCGCTACGCCCTGTGCACGGTGGTCGACGAAACCGTCTCCTCCACTCCCTGGGGCGGCACCTCGCTGTGGGCACGCGAAAGCCTGCTGGTCACCCTGCACAAGGAAACCTGGGGCGGCGAAAAATTCTTCCATCTGCTCAACAAGATGGTGGAAGACCCATTGCGCAACCTCGACCTGCTCGAATTCATGTATGCCTGCCTGGCCCTGGGCTTCGAGGGCCGCTACCGGGTCATCGACAACGGCAAGGCCCAGCTCAATGAACTGCGCGCCCGCATCTACCAAATCATCCGGCAGCAGCGCGGCGAGTTCGAGCGCGACCTGTCGCCCCACTGGCAAGGCGTGGCCCGCAAGCCCAAGACGCTGATCCGGCAGATTCCCGCCTGGGTGATCTTCTCGGCCATCGCCTTCGTGCTGTTCGCCGTCTTCCTCACCCTGGTCATCCTGCTCAACCGGGATTCCGATCCGGTGTTCTCCAACCTGGCCAGTATCAAGGCCAATGCCGGCAACCTGCAACGCCCTGCCGCGCCGATCGCGCAGCCGCGCCTGCGCAACTACCTCAGCAACGAGATCGCCCAAGGCCTGCTCGATGTCGAGGAGGATGCCCAGATGAGCCGCGTGGTCATCCATGGCGACAACCTGTTCGATCCCGGCAGCGCCGACCTGAACGCAGCCCTGGTGCCGGTGATCACGCGCATCGCCGACGCCCTCAACAATGTGGCGGGAACCGTGATCGTCACTGGCCATACCGATGACCGGCCGATCCGTTCCCTGCGTTTCCCCTCCAACTACCACCTGTCGCTCGAACGCGCCAATTCGGTCGTCCAGTTGCTCAGCCAGACCCTCAAGGAACCCGGCCGGATCCGTTCCGAAGGCATGGCCGACGCCCAGCCGCTTGCCACCAACGACACGCCGGCCAACCGGGCCCGCAATCGCCGCGTCGAGATACTGCTGAGAGTGGCGCAATGAACACGCACAAGTTCACCCCGCCTTTCAGCCGCCCGTCGCTGATCACCCACAAGATCGAATCGCAAGGGACGCCGTCATGAAGGAAAAACTGCGCAACTTCTTCACCAATCACTGGGTGCTGGCCAGCCTCGGCCTGCTGCTGTTGAGCCTGGTCATCTGGTTCGTCGGCCCGGCCTTCGCCCTCTACAACCACCGCCCCCTGGGCTCCACCGCCAGCCGGCTGTTCCTGATCCTGTTCATCATCCTGCTCTGGGCCGCCTATGAAGGCTGGAAGGTCTATCGCGACTGGCGGGCCAACAAGCAGATGCTGGCTGCCCTGTCCGAAGGCGGGGGCCAGGACCAGAACCTGTCCGCCAAGGAGGTCGCCGACCTCAAGCAACGCTTCGAGCAGGCCGTCAGTACCTTGAAGAAGGCCCGCTTCGAGAACAAGTCCGCCGGCGGCAGCAGCTACCTCTATCAGTTGCCCTGGTATGTCTTCATCGGCGCCCCCGGCTCCGGCAAGACCACTGCGCTGATCAACTCCGGCCTGCGCTTCCCGCTCGCCGACAAGTTCGGCAAGGACGCCATCAAGGGCGTCGGCGGCACCCGCAACTGCGACTGGTGGTTCACCGACGAGGCGGTCCTGCTCGACACCGCCGGCCGCTACACCACCCAGAGCAGCAACCAGACCGTCGACAGCAGCGCCTGGCAGGGCTTCCTCAAGCTGATCCGCAAGTTCCGGCCCCGGCAGCCATTGAACGGCGCCATCATCACCTTGAGCGTATCCGACCTGCTCACCCAATCCGCCGCCGAGCGCGAGGAATACGGCCGCGCCGTGCACCAGCGCATCCAGGAACTCTATGGCGAACTGGGCTGCCGCTTCCCGCTCTACATCATGGTCACCAAGTGCGACCTCCTGGCCGGCTTCATGGAGTTCTACGGCGACCTCGGCCGGGAGGACCGCGCCCA
>JBAZLW010000040.1:0-13413 GCA_041650095.1 Hydrogenophilaceae bacterium
GGACCGGAATTACCTCGACCAGATCGAAACTCCCAGGCAGTGACGGCTCGGGGGCAAGCGCGTCCTGGCGGCGGCGCAGTAGAATAGCCACGTGAACGCCGACCTGTTCGACTCCCCGAAACCTGCCGCCGACCCCTCCGCCGCTCCCCTGGCGGAACGCCTGCGCCCGGCCGGCATCGACGAGATGATCGGCCAGGGCCACCTGCTCGGTCCGGGCATGCCGCTCCGGCTGGCGTTCGAGTCGGGCCGGCTGCATTCGATGATCCTGTGGGGCCCGCCCGGGGTCGGCAAGACCACCCTGGCGCGCCTGACTGCGCACCACTTCAAGGCCGACTTCATCCAGATCTCGGCCGTGCTGGCTGGGGTGAAGGAGATCCGCGAAGCGGTCGAACGCGCCCGCATGAACCAGGGCCAGGGTCGCCAGACCATCCTGTTCGTCGACGAGGTGCACCGCTTCAACAAGGCCCAGCAGGATGCCTTCCTGCCCCATGTCGAATCGGGGCTGGTGACCTTCATCGGCGCCACCACCGAGAACCCCTCCTTCGAGGTGGTCGGTGCCCTGCTCTCGCGTGCCCAGGTCTATGTACTCAATTCGCTCGGCGAGGATGAACTGGCCACCCTGCTCAGGCGCACCCTAGACAAGGGGGAAATCGCCGTCAGACTGACGCCGGAGGCGGAAAAACTGCTGGTTGCCTATGCCGACGGCGACGGCCGCCGGTTGATCAACCTGGTCGAGCAACTGGCCATGGCGGCACTCACCGCCAAGCGGGCCGAGGCCGACGCGGAGTTCGTCGCTGGAGCCCTGTCGCCCTCTCTGCGCCGGTTCGACAAGGGCGGAGAGGCCTTCTACGACCAGATCTCCGCCCTGCACAAGTCGGTGCGCGGCTCCGACCCGGATGCCTCGCTGTACTGGTTCACCCGCATGCTCGACGGCGGCGCCGACCCACGCTACCTGGCCCGCCGCATACTGCGCATGGCCTGGGAGGACATCGGCCTGGCCGACCCGCGCGGCGCCGAGATCGCCCTCAACGCCGCCGACACCTACGAGCGCCTGGGTTCGCCAGAGGGCGAACTGGCCCTGGCCCAGGCGGTGATCTACCTCGCCTGCGCGGCCAAGTCCAACGCCGGCTACCTGGCCTACAACCAGGCCCGCGCCTTCGTCAGGGAAGATGGCAGCCACGAAGTACCGGTGCACCTGCGCAACGCGCCGACCAAGCTGATGAAGGAACTCGGCTATGGCCGCGCCTACCGTTATGCCCACGACGAGCCGGAGGCCTACGCCGCCGGCGAGACCTACTTCCCGGAGGACATGGCGCGGCCGCCGCGCTTTTATGTCCCGACCCCGCGCGGCCTGGAAGGCAAGATCGCCGAAAAACTGGCCCACCTGCGACAATTGGACGCAGGGGCCGGCAAGAAAAAATAGCTATTCTGTTACCGTTAAGCAGCCATGGGATCCATTGCGCGGCTATCTTTCGGCAAGCGTCATCGGTTATCTTAAAGGTCTCCAAACGCCCATGAATTTCGGCATGACCGACCTGAGCCAGGCGAGATGGATTCTGCATGAATGCGGCTCGGCCCCGGTGGGGCATGCCGATGAACCTGAGAATGAAATTGTTCAGATTGCCTCATTATTGGCTGGCCGGTGTGGCCACGCTGCTGGCTGCCAGCCTGGCACAGGCCGAGCCTTACGGCTTCAAGAACGTAGCCCTGGGTTCTCATCTAAGCCTGATCGCCAACAATCCGAAATTCGACTGCCGGCCGGTCAAGACCCCCATCGGTGACCGGGTATGCAGCCTGGGCAAGGACGAAACCGAGACCATTGCCAGCGTTCCGGTCGTCTCCATGTTTTATTTCTATGACCAGTCCGCCCTGACCGGCATCACCATCGGCCTGGAAGAAAAGTCCTTTCAGGCCGTGGTGAAGGCGCTCGGCGATAAATATGGCGTCCCTGCCCGAAGCACGGAAACGATCAGGAATCTGAGCGGCAGTTCGTTCGAGAACCGGATCTACACCTGGCGCCAGGCCGACCAGTCCATCGTGGCAAAACGCTATTCCGGACGCCTGGACCGGTCCACCATCCGCATCCTCGATGAAACGGCGGCGGCCCGGATCAGGCAAAGGCGCGAGTCACTGTCGAAGCAACCCGAACAGGATTTGTAGCCTTCATGCGGGTGCCTGAGAACAGGTATTAGAGCCACACGGAATGAAGAGTTCTCTACGTAAATCCACCCTGGCCATGCTGGTGCTGGCCCCGGCCCTGGCGGTCTTTTTCGGCGCAATGGCCGATGCCCTGAGCCAGGGCGAGGCGGCGGACGAGGCCGCGATGCGGACCGAGGTGGCGGCCTGGGGACTGACCGACCTGGCCCTGTTCACCGAGGCGCGCTATACCCGCCACCCCACCCAGGCCGACCGCCATGCCGCCTTTCAGGATCATCCCGGGGCGCTGGAGCATTTCCCCAGCGGCGCCCTGATGCCGCCGCCGCCCCTGCTGCGCGAGCCGGCCGGGCCATGAACGGCTTTGCCCGGCAGCGCTACCTGCTCGATTTCACCGTTGCCTCGCTCATGCGCCGGCCGGGACGCAACCTCAGCCTGCTGCTGGTGTACACCCTGGTGGTGTTCCTGCTGGCCTCGGCGATGCTCTACAGCCAGGCCATCAAGGGCAAGGCCGCCGCGTTGCTGCGCGACAGTCCGGAAGTGGTGGTGCAGCGGATGGAAGCGGGTCGCCACGCCCTGATGCCGGTTTCTTACTTGGAGCGCCTGGGCCGTCTCAGGGGCGTCGCCCACGTCGAGGGGCGGCTGTGGGGCTATTACTACGACCCGGTCGTGGCGGCCAACTATACGGTCATGGCCCCGGACCGCGATGGCGCCTTGCCCGGCCAGGCCCGGATCGGCGCCGGCATCGCCCGGGTGCGCGGCCTGGCGCCGGGCGATGTCCTGTCCCTGCGCGGCTACGACGGCCGCCCCCATGCCTTCACCGTGGCCGAGGTGTTGCCGGCAGACAGCGAATTGGTCAGCGCCGACCTGCTACTGATCGCCCCGGCCGATTTCCGCGCCTTCTTCGGCCTGCCCGAGGACGTCTACACCGACCTCGCCCTTGCGGTGACCAACCCGGCCGAGGTGCGCCAGGTGGCGCGCAAGCTGGCGGAGCGCCTGCCCGACTGCCGGCCGATCCTGCGCGAGGAGGTGCTGCGCACCTACGAGAGCGTGTTCGACTGGCGCGAAGGACTCCTGCTCGCCGTCCTGGCCGGCGCCGTGTGCGCCTTCCTGATCTTCGCCTGGGACAAGGCCACCGGCCTGTCCGCCGAAGAACGGCGCGAGATCGGCATTCTGAGGGCGATCGGCTGGGAGACCGGCGACGTGTTGCGCATGAAGCTGTGGGAGGGCGGCCTGATCTCGTTCACCGCCTTCTGCCTGGGCTACGGCCTGGCCCATATCCATGTCTTCCATGCCGGCGCCCCCCTGTTCGCCGGCGTCATGCGTGGCTGGTCGGTGCTGCAGCCGCATTTCGCGCTGACGCCGCAGGTGGATGCACTGCAACTGACCACCCTGTTCCTGCTCAGCGTAGTGCCCTACACCGTGGTCACGCTGGTCCCGGTCTGGCGCGCCGCCACGGTCGATCCTGACAGCATCATGCGATGATCGAACTCAGCGCCGTCACCAAGACCTTCAACGCCGGCCGGCCGAACGAGTACCCGGCCCTGCGCGGCGTCGACCTGACCATAGAATCGGGCCGGGTGACCGCGCTGCGCGGCCCCAGCGGTTCCGGCAAGACCACCCTGCTCACCCTGATCGGCTGCCTGGCCAGGCCCAGTTCGGGCCGGGTGCGGCTCGAAGGCGAGGATATCTCGGCCCTGCCGGAACGCTTTCTCGCCGAGCTCAGGCTGCGCCGCTTCGGCTTCGTGTTCCAGCGCTTCAACCTGATCCCCGGCCTGTCCGCGCTCGACAACATCCTGCTGCCGGCCTATCCGCTCGGCCTGCCCTACCACGACCTGCGCGCCCGCGCCGACGCGCTCATGGCCTCGCTGGAGATCGACCACCGCGCCGCGACCCGGGTCGACTGGCTGTCCGGCGGCGAGGTGCAGCGGGTGGCCATCGCCCGCGCCCTGGTCAACGACCCGCCGGTGATCATCGCCGACGAGCCGACCGCCCATCTCGATTCCCGGCTGTCCCTGGAATTCCTGGGCCTGCTCGGACGCCTGAAGGACGCCGGCAAGACCATCGTCATCGCCAGCCACGACCCGCTGGTGTTCGAGACCGGCCTGCCCGACCGGGTGGCCGACCTGCGCGACGGCCGCATCGTCGGGGTCGCGCCATGATCTTCCATCCGGCCGTCATCGCCCTGCTGGCGGCCTCCGCCATCAATGCCCTGGTCCTGCTGGCCGGCTCGCTGTTCGCCGTGCACCTGTTGCGCCACTGGGACCTGGCCAGCGGCCACGAGCGGCAGATCCGCCTGGAACGCCAGACCTACCTGGTCGCCACCGCCATCGCCCTGGTCCTGGCCATCCAGTTCGTCGCCCTGCTGCTGTTCGTCTACAACGCCGAGCGCATGTCGGTACTGTTCACCGGCGCCATGTGCGCCACCGGCACCCTCAACGTCAATGCCTACGGCTTCCCCACCCTGATCCTGAAGATCGCCGGCTTCTTCCTGGCCGTGGTCTGGCTGGCCCTGAACCAGGCCGACAACCTGGCCCGCGACTACCCGCTGATCCGGCGCAAGTACGCCCTCCTGATCGTCATCGCGCCGGTGTTCCTGGCCGAGGCGGTGGTGCAGGCGCTGTATTTCCTCAACCTGAGCCCGAACGTCATCACCTCCTGCTGCGGCAGCCTGTTTTCCGACACCGGGGCCGGCGTCGCCGCGGACCTGGCCGCCCTGCCGGCCAGGCCGGCGCTGATCGGCTTCTACGCCGTGCTGCTCGCCACCCTGCTGGCCGGGCTGAGGCTATGGCGCCAGGGCCGCGGCGGGCGCCTGTTCGGCCTGCTGTCCGGAGTCCAGTTCGCGACCGCCGTCGCCGCCATCGTCGCCTTCATCTCCCTGTACGTGTACGAGCATCCGCACCACCACTGCCCGTTCTGCCTGCTCAAGGCGGATTTCGACTACATCGGCTACGCGCTCTATGTGCCGCTGTTCGCGGCCACCGGTTATGGCTTGGCCGCCGGCATTCTGCATCCGCATTTACGGATAGGCAGCCTGGCCGGCGTCCTGCCGCCCCTGGTCCGGCGCCATGCCGGTTGGGCGGTCGCCAGCCTGGCCGCGTTCGGTGTGCTGGCAAGCTGGCTGATCCTGGCCTCCAACCTGAAGCTGATCGCGCCATGAAGGCCCTGTTGCTGTCCCTGCTCCTCCTGCTCGCCGGCTGCGGGGTGGACCTGCCCCAGGCGGTCCCCAACGGCTCGCCCGCCCCGGCCTTCACGGCCCATACCCTGGACGGCCGGACGCTGGCCTTCCCCGACGACTTCAAGGGCAAGGTGGTGGCGCTGCGTTTCTGGGCCGACTGGTGTCCCTACTGCGGACCCGAGATGCGCGACCTCGAACCGGTCTACCGGCGCCTCAAGGCGCGCGGCCTGGAGGTGGTGGCGGTGAACGCCGGCCAGGGTCCGGAGGCGGTGGCGAAGTTTCTGCGCAAGACGCCGGTGAGCTACCCCGTGGTCCTCGACCGGGAGGTCAAGGCGGTCGGCCTGTACGGCGTGATCGGGCTGCCGCATACCTACCTGATCGACCGCAATGGCGTGGTCCGTGGCCGCATCGTCGGCGAGGCCACAGCCGAGGTTTTCGAGCGCCAGGTGTTGGCGCTCCTGCAGTGAGTGTCTTTTCAACCTGACTTACATAGGGAGTCAACCATGAAACGTAGAGATGCACTGAAATCCGCCCTGGCCCTCGGCGTCGGCGCTGTCGCCCTGCCGGTTCTCGCCGCGGAGAACAAGACCGACGGCACGCCCATGCAGTTCGTGCCCAAGACCCAGCCCGACGCGCAGCCGCTCAAGGACGAACTGAAGAAGTACCCCAAGTGCCCCTATTGCGGCATGGACCGCAGCCAGTTCCATCATTCGCGTCACCTGGTCCAGTACGCCGACGACCTGGTCGACGGCACCTGCTCCATCCACTGCCTGGCGATCAGCCTGTCGCTCAACATCGACCGCGATCCCAAGGCCATCTGGGCCGCCGACTTCGGCTCCGCCGAGGCGGTCAAGCCGATGCTCGAGGTCGACCGCGCCACCTACCTGATCGGCAGCGGCCTGCCCGGCGTGATGACCGGTCGCAGCAAGAAGGCCTTTGCCAGCCCCGAGGCCGCCGCGGCCGCCCAGGCCAAGCACGGCGGCGAGACCGGCGATTTCAACCAGGCCCTGCTGGCGGCCTATAGCGACATGGCGCGCGACACCGTCGCCATCCGCAAGCGCCGCGAGGAACGCCGTCGCCGCGCCACGGAAAACAAGGGATGAGGCGACGGCGCTTCCTCGCCGTCCTGAGCGCCCTGCCCCTGCTGGCGGGGCCGGGTGCCGCCTGCGCCGACAGCCGGCTGGACCGGATATCGGCGCCGGGTCCGCGCGACCTGTGCCCGGTCTGTGGCATGGTGGTGGCCAAGTATCCCAACTGGACCGCCACCGTGGCCTGGCGCAACGGTCATGCCCATCACTTCGACGGCGCCAAGGACATGTTCAAGTTCCTGTTCGATCTGCCCCGCTACGCGTCCGGCCACCGCCGCGAGGACATCGCCGCCATTGCGGTCACCGACTATTACGAACTCAAGCGCATCGACGGCCGCCAGGCCTTTTATGTCATCGGCTCGGACGTGCTGGGCCCGATGGGGCACGAACTGGTGCCGCTGGCCAGCCGGGCCGACGCCGAGGAGTTCATGCGCGACCACCAGGGCCGCCGCATCCTGACCTTCGAGGAAGTGAAGGGCGACCTGCCGGCACGGCTGGACCGGGGCAAGTTCTGAACCTGCGGCGGTCCGGATTCCAATTTACGCCCGGCCCTGCTAGAATCCGCCCTCCCCGCATTGGGGAAATCCACACATCCGCCCTGTTAAGGTGCCCGTGCCGAAAATTTCGGGGGTATCGGCGGATGGCGGCTCAACCTTAACTACTGGAGTAGTCATGTCTGTAACCATGCGTGAAATGCTTGAGGCCGGCGTTCATTTCGGCCACCAAACCCGTTATTGGCACCCCAAGATGGCCCCGTTCATCTTCGGCCACCGCAACAAGATCCACATCATCAACCTGGAAAAGTCCCTTCCGATGTTCGAGGACGCGGCCAAGTTCGTCCGCCAGCTGGCCTCCAACAAGGGCACCATCCTGTTCGTCGGCACCAAGCGCCAGGCCCGTGACATCATGGCCGAGGAAGCCACCCGTTGCGGCATGCCCTGGATCTCCCACCGCTGGCTGGGCGGCATGCTGACCAACTTCAAGACGGTCAAGCAGTCGGTCAAGCGCCTGAAGGACATGGAAGTCTTGCTGGCCGAAGGCGCCAAGGAATCCCTCAAGAAGAAGGAAACCCTGACCCTGCAGCGCGAATTCGACAACCTGAACCGCTCCCTGGGCGGCATCAAGGAAATGGCCGGCCTGCCCGACGCCCTGTTCGTGGTCGACGTCGGCTACCAGAAGATCGCCATCACCGAAGCCAACAAGCTCGGCATCCCCGTGATCGGCATCGTCGACACCAACAACACCCCGGCCGGCGTCGATTACATCATCCCCGGCAACGACGACTCCAGCCGTGCCATCCGCCTGTATGCCCGCGGCATCGCCGACTCGGTACTGGAAGGCAAGGCCAACCTGGTCGAGGAACTGGTCGCGGCGGTCCAGGACGAGTATGTCGAGGTCGAGGAGACCCCCAGCGCTGAATAAGCGTTGCCTGGAGATAGCGCCGAGTCATTGCGCTGTAGCCCCCCGCGGTTAAGCTGTTTAACCGCAGGCCAAGCTTCTCGATCGATAGCGCCCCGTGATCGGGGCGTTTTCACACCGAATTACCTAACTGAATCTGGAGAATGAAAATGGCGGAAATCACCGCGTCCATGGTCAAGGAACTGCGCGAACGTACCGACGCCCCGATGATGGACTGCAAGCGGGCCCTGAACGAGGCCGAGGGCGACATGCAGAAGGCCGAGGAGATCCTGCGCGTCAAGTTCGGCAGCAAGGCCGCCAAGAGCGCCGGCCGTATTGCCGCCGAGGGCATCGTCGGTATCCATATCACCGCCGACGGCAAGCTGGGCTCGATGATCGAAGTCAACTGCGAGACCGACTTCGTGGCCAAGAACGACGACTTCCAGGCCCTGGTGAAGAACCTGGCCGAGATGGTGGTCAACCAGAACCCGGCCGACGTCGCCGCCCTGTCCGCCATGAAGATCGGCGACAAGACCGTCGAGGAAATCCGCACCGAACTGGTCGGCAAGATCGGCGAGAACATGTCCCTGCGCCGCTTCGTCCGCATCGAAGCCCAGGGCAAGCTGGCCAGCTACATCCACGGTGGCGCCAAGATCGGCGTGCTGGTCGACGTGGCCGGTGACGAGGCCCTGGCCAAGGACATCGCCATGCACATCGCCGCTTCCAAGCCCAAGGCCATGGACGCCTCCGGCGTTTCCCAGGAACTGATCGACTCCGAACGCCGCGTCGCCGAGCAGAAGGCCGCCGAATCCGGCAAGCCGGCCAACATCGTCGAGAAGATGGTCGAAGGCAGCGTGCAGAAATTCCTCAAGGAAGTCACCCTGCTCAACCAGCCCTTCGTCAAGGACGACAAGCAGACCATCGAGCAGGTGCTCAAGGCCAAGGGCTCCCAGTGCCATGGCTTTACCCTGTTCATCGTCGGCGAAGGCATCGAGAAGAAGGTGTCCGACTTCGCCGCCGAAGTGGCCGCCGCGTCCAAGGTCTGATCCGTGGCCGCCCTCGCCCACCGCCGCATCCTGCTGAAGCTGTCCGGCGAGGCACTGATGGGTCCGGACACCTTCGGCTATCACGCCGAAACCATGGCCGGCTTCGTCAGGCAGATCGATGAAGTTGCCGGGCTGGGCGTCCAGATCGGCATCGTGGTGGGCGGCGGCAACCTGTTCCGGGGCGCCACCGGCGCCCTCTCGGGCATGGACCGGGCGACCGCCGACTCGATGGGCATGCTGGCGACGGTGATGAACTCGCTGGCGCTGAAAGACGCATTGATGGCCGCCGGCGTACCGGCCCAGGTCATGACCGCCGTGACCATCGCCCACGTCGGCGAGCCGTTCGAGCGCGACGCCGCCGTGCGCCACCTCGAGGCCGGCCGCGTGGTGATCTTCGGCGGCGGCACCGGCAATCCCTTCTTCACCACCGATACCGCGGCCGCCCTGCGCGCCGCCGAGATCGGTGCCGATCTGATGCTGAAGGCCACCAAGGTCGACGGCGTCTATACCGCCGACCCTAACAAGGACGCCACGGCAACCCGATATGACAGCCTGACCTTCGACGAGGCCATCGCCAGGAATCTGGGCGTGCTCGACACCGCGGCCTTCGCGCTCTGCCGGGAACAGCGGATGCCCTTGCAGGTCTTCTCCATCTTCAAGGACGGGGCGCTGAAACGCATCGTCCACGGTGAAACCGAAGGCACTCTCGTCACGCTTTGACCAGGAGACATCCATGATCAACGACATCAAGAACACCGCCGAAGACAAGATGAAAAAGTCGGTCGAGGCGCTCAAGCACGAATTCGCCAAGGTCCGCACCGGCCGCGCCCACGCGGGCCTGCTCGACCACGTGCGGATCGATTACTACGGCAGCATGATGCCGCTCAACCAGGTCGCCAACATCTCGGTGATCGATGCCCACACCCTCGGCGTGCAACCCTGGGAAAAGAACCTGTCGGCCAAGATCGAGAAGACCATCCGCGATTGCGACCTGGGCCTCAACCCGGCCTCCATGGGCGATATCGTCCGGGTGCCAATCCCCGCCATGACCGAGGAGCGCCGCAAGGAACTGGTCAAGGTCGTACGTGGCGAGGCGGAAGGCGGCAAGGTCGCGGTACGCAACATCCGCCGCGACGCCATTGCCCACCTCAAGGATCTGCTCAAGGAGAAGGAGATCAGCGAGGACGACGAGCGCCGTGCCCAGGACGAAATCCAGAAGATGACCGACAAGTACATCGCCGAGATGGACAAGGTCCTGGCCGAGAAGGAAAAGGATCTGATGGCGGTGTGAGTGAAATCAGTTGAGAGCCGAGAGCAGAGAGTCGAGAGAGTAAGCTCATGACGCCTCGGTTTTTTCTCTCGACTCTCCGCTCTCCACTCTCGACTAAGCCATGATCCGCAAATTCTTCAGCTCCACCGCTGAAATCCCCGAGGTCCCGCCGGTACCGCGCCATATCGCCATCATCATGGATGGCAATGGTCGCTGGGCCAAGAAACGCCTGATGCCGCGCGTTGCCGGCCATGCCCAGGGTGTCGAGCGGGTGCGCGACGTGATCAGGGCCTGCGTCGAACGCGGGGTCGAGTACCTGACCCTGTTTGCCTTCAGTTCGGAGAACTGGCGCCGCCCCCCGGACGAAGTGAACCGGCTCATGGAGCTGTTCGTCATGGCGCTGGAGCGGGAAGTCGGCAAACTGCACAAGAACGGTATCTGTCTGAAGATCATCGGCGACCTGAGCCGTTTCGACGATCGCCTGCGCGCCCTGATCGATCAGGGCGAACAGCTCACCGCCGGCAACACCCGGCTGACCCTGACCGTGGCGGCCAACTACGGCGGCCGCTGGGACATCATGCAGGCGGTGAACGCCTGGCGCGCCGAGCATCCGCGCACCCACGCGATCACCGAGGCGGCCCTGGCCGAGCACCTGGCGATGGCCTATGCCCCGGAGCCGGACCTGTTCATCCGCACCGGTGGCGAGCAGCGCATCAGCAATTTCCTGCTCTGGCAGCTGGCCTATACCGAGCTCTATTTCACCGACACCCTGTGGCCGGACTTCGACGCCGACTCACTCGACGCGGCCATCGCCTCCTACCATCAGCGGGAGCGCCGTTTTGGCCGCACCAGTGAACAATTGGTCCAATCTTAGTCTGCGCCTGGCCACTGCCGGGGTGCTCGGCGCGGCCTTCCTGCTCGCCCTGTTCCCGGCCCCCGAGCCGGTCTGGTTCGCCTTCGTCGCCCTGTTCCTGACCGGCGGCGCCTGGGAGTGGGCCGGCCTGTTCAAGCTGGCCACGCCGGCCCGCCTCGCCTACGGCCTGGCCACCGTCGCCCTGGCCATTGGCCTGTGCTGCGCAGACCTTGCCGGCCTGGCACTCGCCTACGTGCCCTCCGTGCTCCTGTGGACCATCCTGGTGCCGCTCTGGCTCTGGCGCGGCTGGCCGCTGCCCGGCGCGACGGTCGGCCTGCTGCTGGGCTG
Organism: Hydrogenophilaceae bacterium; assembly: GCA_041650095.1. Classification (GTDB taxonomy): domain Bacteria; phylum Pseudomonadota; class Gammaproteobacteria; order Burkholderiales; family Thiobacillaceae; genus Parasulfuritortus. Next base: position 11,336 of record JBAZLW010000040.1, read on the forward strand.
GCTGGTGCTGCTGCCGACCCTGCTCGCCCTCCTCCACCTGCGCGCCGAGTCGCCCTGGCTGGTGCTGATCGCCGCCGCCGTCGCCATCGTCGCCGACAGCGCCGCCTACTTCGCCGGCCGTCGTTTCGGCAGGCATAAGCTGGCCCCCAGCATCAGTCCCGGCAAGACCCGCGAGGGCGCCATCGGCGGCGCCATTGCCGTCGCCATCTACGCCATCCTGGTCGCCCAGGCCTCGGGCCATGTCCTGAGCCTCGCCATGCTGGCCGCCTTCCTGGCCCTGTTCGTCCTCAGCGTGCTGGGCGACCTGTTCGAATCCTGGCTCAAGCGCCGCGCCGGTGTGAAGGACAGCGGCAACCTGCTGCCCGGCCACGGCGGCGTACTCGACCGCATCGACAGCCAGCTGGCGGTACTGCCCGTGGCCGCGCTTCTCTGGATAGTCTTGAAATGACCCTGCATACCCTGACCATACTCGGCGCCACCGGCACCATCGGCGTGAATACCCTGGATGTGGTGGCCCGCCATCCCGACCGTTTCAAGGTCATCGCCCTGTCGGGTCATAACCAGATCGACAAGCTGGCCGAGCAGTGCCGGCAATTCCGGCCCAAGTATGCCGTGGTGCTGGACGCCGAGCGGGCCGGCCAGTTGCAGCAGGCCCTGACCGGGCTGGACATCGAGGTGTTGTATGGCATCGAGGCCCTGGAGATGGTGGCCAGCCTGCATGAGGTGGATTCCGTGATGGCCGCCATCGTCGGCGCCGCCGGCATGCGTCCCGCCCTGGCCGCCGCCCGCGCCGGCAAGCGCGTCCTGCTGGCCAACAAGGAAACCCTGGTCATGGCCGGGCAGTTCTTCATGGATGCCGTCGAGGCCGGCGGGGCGACCCTGCTGCCGATCGACAGCGAGCACAATGCGGTATTCCAGTCCATGCCGGAACCCTACACCGGCGACATGGCCGGCCATGGCGTCCGCCGCATCCTGCTCACCGCCTCCGGCGGTCCGTTCCGGACCCGCGCCGTCGAGACCCTGGCCGCCGTTACCCCCGAGGAGGCGGTGGCACACCCGAACTGGGTGATGGGCCGCAAGATCTCGGTCGACTCGGCGACCATGATGAACAAGGGCCTGGAGGTGATCGAGGCGCACTGGCTATTCAACGCCAGCCCGGAACAAATCGACGTGGTCGTGCATCCTCAGAGCATCATCCACTCCATGGTCGAATATCAGGACGGTTCCGTGCTGGCCCAGTTGTCCAACCCCGACATGCGCATCCCCATCGCCCATGCCCTGGCCTATCCCGATCGGGTGGAGACCGGCGTACACTGGCTCGATCTGGCCAAGCTCGGCCAGTTGACCTTCGAGGCCCCGGACACCCGTCGCTTCCCCTGTCTGCAATTGGCCTACGACGCCCTCAAGGCCGGCGGCAGTTCGGCGGCGGTGTTGAACGCGGCCAACGAGGTCGCCGTGGCGGCCTTCCTGGATCATCGCATCCCCTATCTGGCCATCCCGGCCACCCTGGCCAAGGTGCTCGACCGCCTCGGCGGTCGCCCGGCTGCCAGCCTGGATGATCTGGAAGTCATCGATACCGAGGCCCGTGCCCTGGCTGAAGAACTGGTGACAGGGTGACCAAGTGACGAGTGACATAAACTACCTTCTCATCGGTCCAATCGTGCCAGCCGTCACTTTGTCACTCGTTACTAAATCTCAATGATCACGCTACTGGCTTTTGCCGTCACCATCGCCATCCTGGTGGTCTTCCACGAGTACGGCCATTACGCCGTCGCCCGGCTGTGCGGGGTCAAGGTGCTGCGCTTCTCGGTCGGCTTCGGCCGGATCATCGCCAGCCGGCGGGACCGGAACGGCACCGAGTGGGCCTTGTCGGCCATCCCGCTGGGCGGCTACGTGAAGATGCTGGACGAGCGCGAGGGCGACGTCGCGGACGAGGACCTGCCCCTGGCCTTCAATCGCAAGCCGGTGCTGCAGCGCATGGCCATCGTGGTGGCGGGGCCGCTGGCCAACCTGATCCTGGCCATCCTGCTCTACTGGGGCCTGTTCGTGCACGGCGTCGCCGTACTGAAACCCATCGT